>NZ_CP146370.1:0-56757 GCF_037055245.1 Brevundimonas olei | reverse complement strand
GAGAAGCGCCTTTCCGAAGGAATGAGCCGTTTGAGTTCTTGATAGGCGGGGAGCCGCCGTGCGCTGCTGGCCTGGCGAAGCGCCGTGGTGTTGTGGTTTCCGCCCCAGGACAAATCCCACGCCGTCGTATCGCCCTGGGGCTTGGCTTCTGCGAGAAACCGCCCCGTTCGCCCCGGCCGCAAGTCGATCTGAATGACGCCGCGCCGGTAGCGAGGGTCGCCCGCTAACGCCAACCGGGCTCTAAACCCTGCCCGGACCAATGACCTGAGGACGTTAGGAACGGATCGAGGATCTTCCGCCACCTCGGCGGGCAGACGAAGCCGTCGACGGCGAACGGCCGGGTCAGGGTCGAAGTCTTGAGGGCGCGGCCGAGCCATGTAAGCCGGAGACGCAACATCAGAACACCAGAGGTCGGAGAGGGTAGGGGGCGCGTTCGAGGTCAGGGACCACGCGCCCTCTGCCCGAACCCACGCCCGCTTGCCTCCGCCGAGCCGGATCGCATCTGCAAGATCGTCAAACTGGCGAGCGAGCTGACTCCGCCGAATTGGATCTTCCTCGGCCGCGATTGCGCGGGCCATTCGCTGCAGGCGATATTCATAGTCCATAGCGGTAAGAGGTTCCGCTCCGGGAAACCGCTCGCCGCGCGCTTTATGCCAACGCTCGGTCTCGATGTCGCGCCACGCCCGTTCGACGCTGACCGACTCCACAAGGTCAGCGGTCAGCGGGCCGATGGTTTCGTCCAGCCAGGCGCCCGGCTTCCGCACCAGGACAAAGGCCATGCCGGCAACCGTCATATAAGCCCCGATGTGGACAGTTCCGTCTCGCATCGTGACCCGGATGCGGTCGCGGTTGACGAGGCGGGACATGAAGTCGGCCTGGCTCATGCTAGGGCCTCGGTTCCTTGGCGATCTGCCGATGCGTCGCGCGGATAGGGAAGGGCCCGAAGGCTACGCCCGGCCATTCGGGCGGCGCGGGTGAGAGCAAAGGCATAGACGTGATTGCCAGGGTGGCGCCTCCGCGTCAGAAAGCCCGACGCGAGCAATCCAGCATACCATTCGCGCAGGTCGGCCGACGCCGAAGGCCGCGGCGCGCCAGCGCGAACAAGTTGGTCGACGGCGTAGGCGAACCCTTGTTCGTAGTTCTGGATTTTTGACGCCGCCCGTCCCGAAAAAATCTGACCGTCCGGTGTCTGGTGCTGGGTGCGGGCAACGCCTCGCCCGCGATAGGCGGCGGACATGGCCTGATAGATCCCGCCGATATGGCCTGGCTTCACGATCTGTCCGGCATCGTCCCGGCGCTCGGCCGGATCCGCATAGGAGACGATCGCGCTTATTTTCGGCTTCTCCTGTCGCAAGAGGCGCAGCGCCCGCGACAGAAAGAAGGTTTCGCCGTTGCCCGCCACGGAATCCAGTAAGACGAAGCGACCCAGTTCCGCGCCCTCTCCCGCCGCCAAGCCGGTATGTACGGGCACAACCCGGTTGTTCATCGGCTGCGAAAACGTCGCGACCCCGACAAGGCGAGACGCCTTCTCCGCGCACTCAAAGAGCCCAACGGACATTCGCGAGGCAGGAAAGGTGCCAGAGTAGTGGTGCTGCTCGATGAAGGGGCGCGCCAGGCGGCCGCAATCTATGACATCCACGGCATAGGCCGCCGGATTAATGATCGAGGCTGAAGGAACGAAGCGCGCGCGACGTTCGCGCCAGCGCTGTGACCGTGCGGTGATCATGCCTCGGCTCCATCGTGAGCTGTCAGCCAAGCCTTCAGCCCGGCCCGCATGAACCCGATCTCATCATTGATGACGGCCACAGGCGCCGCCTGAGCGATTAAGCCGGCTTCCTTCAGTTCCGCGACATAGGCCTGGGCAACGTCGACGTAATGCCGGCCGCCGCAAATCGCCACGTCACGGAACGGCTGCTGCAGCTGGTTCACCATCACCTGGACGGTTCCCCGCGCACAGAACCGCGGCCCGGCCGCCTTGATCGCCCGCTCCCGTCCCGCCGCCGTCTTTTGCGTCAGGGCGATTTCGGGGTGCAGCCGGTGGATTCCGGCTTCAGCCATCGCCGCCGCCGAGCGACGGTTCAACACGGCGTCGTAGGCCGGTAGTTCCGCTGACGCCGCTCCGAGGCCGTAGCGAGCCGACAGGAAGGCCACCCATGCCCGAGAGGCGTCAGGATCGGCAACGCGCAGGCTTTGCCACAGAGGACCGTCGTATCGGTCGCGGGCGGCCATCCCGAGGCCCGAGGCCTTGGTTGCGGAGCAAGCCAGGATCAGCAGGCGCGGCGGGATCGGGGAGGGTGCGGGCGCCCCGTCAAAATCAAGGTCGTATTGGCGAAGCGCCTGACCGATGCGAAGGGTCGCAGCGAGAGAAACCATGTCGGTATGTCCGAGCTGACCGCGCGGCACTGGCCGCTTGGTGAACAATCAAGAAGGTCATTCTAGCGGCCGCCCCGCTTGACGCAAGACGAAAGTGTATTGTTCAATACACAAATGCCAGACGCCGCGACCTCGCCCACACGCACCACATACGCCGAGCTTCAGCACGTCTTCGACGTGTTGAATCGTGAACTGTTCGACGGCCAGCTGCCAGCCTGCCTGATGACGTTGCAGCGGGAGAAAAGCACCCTGGGCTATTTCTCCTTCAACCGTTTCGTCAGCAGCGACGGGGGAGGGGAGTTCACTGACGAAATCGCCCTGAACCCAACCTATTTCGCCCGCATCGGTCTGCGTGAGATTGTGCAGACTGTGGCGCATGAAATGGTCCACCTCTGGCAAGCCCATTACGGCGAGCCCGGCCGAGGGCGCTATCACAACAAGGAATGGGCGGCCAAGATGGAAGAAATTGGCCTCATGCCCTCGCACACCGGCGAGCCGGGCGGTCGCAAGGTCGGACAGAAAATGTCAGATTATCCGATCGACGGGGGCCGATTCCTGGCCGTGTTCGATCAGCTGGCCACCGACGCGTTTAGGATCAGCTGGTATGATCGGTATATCGCGATTGCTGGCCAGCTTGGCGGCGTAGTGGTCGCGGAGTTGAACACTCCGGGCGTCCTGGTCATGCCGTCCGGTGCAGAGACGGCACCAAAAAAGCCCACGCGGGTCAAATACCAATGCGCCGGGACGGGTGCCGCTGTGTGGGGGAAGCCGGGCCTAAGTTTGGTCTGCGGGGAGACGGGCCAGCCCTATGAGCCCGTCTCCGGTTATGCGCCGCGGTCGCCCCTAGCGTAGCGTCGCCCGCACGACTGAGGCTGAAATGTTTCGTAGACGCTATCCTTTAAACGATCGTCATTGATCGCCATTTCGGCAGCAACCTCGCCGTCATTTTGGAGATAACGCTGCTCAAGCCTAAAGAAAGTCTGCGGCTGGGCTCGCATTTCAAAGCCAATAGTATTTTTGAGATCCATATTTCAGTTCCTCACTGAGCCGCCATAGAGCCCATTTCCCAGCTACCCCGCGCGGTCGCTACGTATACAGGAGGCGTGCCGGGGAGCCGCTGAATCAAACCGTCGCGCTGCATGTGATAAAGCGCCGTGTGGATCTTCTGACGTTCACGTCGGCGGGTGTATCGCCCGTCATCAATGTCATCTAGAATTTCAGCTTCAGTGAGCGGCCGGTTCATTGTCGCCCTCAGAATACGCTCCCAGCGCCGTCCAGGGTAGAGGCCGCCCTCATTCACCGCCACACGCCCCGCTTTTCCTGCTGCGCTGCCCTCTGTTCGGCGGCGTATCGGTCGCCATAGTTCGTGGCTGATATCGCTAATCCCTCACGGACGAGTTGGCCTCCTAGGTCGCGGCCATTCACGGTGCAGATGACCACTTCCCGTCGGTATTGATCCCGGCCAGTGATCGTGCAGCGACCGCCACTGGCGCCGAGCTGGCGTGCGCGCCGGCCAGCAATCGGGCCGAACTCTCGTGCTATGGGCGAGCAGGCCCAAATCCTTGGCTGTCGCTGACATCGGCGATAGGGAGCGACTTCGCCAGCGTCGGCCCCAGCTAGGCGGATCTCGACGCTCTCGGCCCCTTTTCGATGGCACCAACCAGAGTCGCCGTCTCCAAGAGCGAGAGTCGCGCAGATCAGGACAATCGCGCTCATTCTCAATTGGCCTTGATAGATGCTTGCGCACACTTCCGGGGCGGAAGCTTCGGCTCCCTATACCAAGGACGTGCCTGGTCCCACGCCCAATCATAAAGCAGTGTGATAATGACAATACCTAAGGGAATCCCAACAAACGCCCCCGAAACGATCAAAGAATTCATCTTGTATTCTGGATCACGAAACGCATTAACGCCAAAAAACAGAAAAACGGCGATAGAAAGCAGGAGAGGCGCGCAAACAAGCAACGGCCCCAAAAACGCCCGCATAGGCAGGCGGCCACGTCGATCATACTCGACGTACTCAAACACCATCCCCTTCAACGCATCGGCTAAGGCTTCATCTTCGTCTGCCTGCGCGTCATCTATAAGTCGAGAAACTTTGGCCGAGTCTCCCGCTTCCCAGATTGCATCGCGCGCCTCCCTCAACACTCTTTTCCGTCGCCTATGCTCCGCATAAACCTGTGCCTGGGCATCGCCCGCTGGCGGGGGAATTTCGGCCCGACGCTTGGCAATGGAATCGAGCGCTTCAGCTAGAGATCCTTTCGAGGATTGGGTCATTTGCTTTCGCCCCCTGCCGATTGGACGGTCGGGGCGGCAGCGCCGCTGTCAGGCGAACAGATCTGCACGCGCACACCGTCCTTATTTGGCGCCGCCGTTCTCGGCTCGGGATGACCGCCCCTGATGCTGAACCACTCGCACCCGGTCTTGTTGTCTCGATAGATGGCGACGTCGCCTGATCCGTTGTCGATCCGCGTCATTCCATCATCAGCTATCCGAGGTTGGGCGGCTTCTGGAGAGTTGGAGACGCCCGCCAACGGACCTGGCCCACGGTTCCGCGCATTCTCAAATAGGGAAAGGCCTGCGCCAATAAACGAGGTCGCCACTAGCGCCCCAACACAAAACAAAAACACTCTATTTTGATCCATGATCGCTGCCCCAAGCTCTTTGGCACCTAGTTCGAATGGTCGGTCTTGTGTTCGCTGACTACACAGGAATGAGCGACGCTCGATAGAGCTTTTTCTTCTCATATTTTTGCATTCGCAAGCAACACAAGAACCGAGAAAGCAGCGAGATAAACCCAAAAAAGCCGGGCTGCTGGTCGCCGCTACAGCCACAGTGTCGGTGGCGATTCTTCGCATAACGGATCTTAGGCGAAAAAACCGTTTTAATTCAGATAGTTAAATCGACACACCCTCTGCCGCCGACTGGATGAAGTTCATCCGATCTGCCCCCATCAGCGGCGCCCACCAACGACGAGAGCCAGAAACGCGAACCAGATGGCCGCTCCTGCGACTGCGCCAATCAAAGGGGTAAGCGGCCCGCTAAGACCCAGGCTATCTGAGGACATGAACACAATCGCGCAAACGCTACCGAGGCCGAACAAAAGGTAGAACGGTCGCGGGCGGCTGACCTTCCTGCGCCGGAGCGTGTCGGGACTGGTCCTACTCAATAGAGTTTCTTCTTCGCTCATGCCGCCTGCGCCACCTTGGCAGCCATCGTCATTTGCAGGGCCAAGCAAATCGCTTGCACCAAGAACGACAAGAACCCCAGGCCAATAGAAACGATAAGCAGAGTGATGGTCATTTCCGACTGGACGAACAAGAAGACCACGCCCGACACTATGAACAATAGAAAGGCCAGAGCCATAAACAACCGTGCGATGAACGACACACCGACACACAGGAAGTTCACGACCAGCGCCAGACTCCAGAGCGCCGCACTTGCCAGCCTTCCCGAGCCGCGACGCGGCGAACGGCCCTCTTCCACCACGTAGTAGCCAGCATCAACCTGGGCCGCCTCGATCACCGGACCCGGAAGGCCGCCACCAACCGGATATTCGTCAACCCTTCTCATGCCCGCCTCCTAATCTGATAGCTAAAGACTACCACAGAACAGCAATAACCGAAGCAATATCCACGGTTAATGCCAAACAAAACGCCTCGAAAATCTGTCGTCTGGTGCCGCAATCCACGTCCAGACGCGCCCTACTGGACGCGCCTGAACCCCATTACTTCACGAATGGCATCACTAACCCGAACCATAGTAGTCGGTTTGATTTGCCCCGCGACGCCGAGAACGGCGCTTGCCTCGATCACCGCGATCTTCTCCGGGCGAATGACCGAAGGCGCGGTCAGACCCGCCTCCTCCCACGTGTTCCCCAGGGACACGTCCAACGGCCAAGGGCGGTTTTCGGCGCTTGTAATCATCACGACCCACAACAGGTCGCCCTTCCCACCGACGCCGCCATGCGAGACGACCAGGGCCGGACGGCGCTGCGTCGTGTTCTTGTCCGTGTAAGGGAACGGCACACGAACAACCTGACCTTGCTCAAAACGCAGCATAGGCCCGCCGATCCGCTTCACTGTCCCACTCGCTAAACAGCGCAAAAGGATCTTCCTTCACCTCCGCCTGGACCTCGGGAACCTTCTTGAGAAAAACTCGCTCGCCTTGGATGTCGAACTCTAGATGATCTCCGACACCCAGATTCAGCGCGGTCCTGACCGGCCCCGGAATGGTTGTTTGAGCCTTCGGCCCGATCTTGCTGATGATCATTCAAACCTCCTTGTCAGAATGTTTCTTACCGTAAGAAAGTTTCTGACTGATCGCAAGCCTTTTTATGCCCACCATGAAAAAAGGCCGCCCCTTGCAGGACGGCCTCTTCCCTGACGGATGACGGCCAGCAACGGCCGCTGACGCCCTTAGCGGGCCATTTCCACCCCGCGCGCCGGTGCAGCACGCTCCTTGGTGTTCTCGCGCTCCTTGACCAGGGTGCGCTCTTTCTCACGATCGGGAACATTCGTCGCGAGGCCCAAAGACCTTGCCCGCGCCTCCAGCTGGATAGCTGCCAGCCCCTCCCCTACTTGCCGCTTAAACTCCTTCGGATTTTCAGCGAACAGGTCGTTCCAGTCAGACCCTTTGCTCTGGCTATCGAAAGATGGAAGCAGCGTGTAGCCCTTGGTCAGCTCGGCCGCCTTCTCCGCTTTTTCCTTGCCGACGTTCGGCTTCGGCCGCCCTTGTTCGTCGCGCTGCAGCTCCTTCCGATGGTCGTTATCCCCGGCAAGCACCAAAAGATGATCGGGATACCGTTCGCGAAGCTGCTCCGCGACCGTGACGAGGTTGTTGGCGCTGAAGGTCGCCAGCGTGGGAAGGCCAGTTTCCATCGCCAGAGTTTTTGCCGTGGCATAGCCTTCGGCCAGCAACACAGTCGCGCCCGGCGCTTCAAGCCCCTCGCCGTTGAGAAGGTGATGGCTTCCGGCAAGGCGGCTACCCTTAGGATAGGCCTTAAAGCCGTTCGGCCCGATAGCCTGGGCCGTCCAGACACGCCCGTCGAGGTCATGTGCCGGCACTAGAAGGTGATCCTTGCCTCCGAAGTTTGCCTGCTTTTCAAACGGCGCGTCCAAGGGAAACCGGATCGCCTCGACCATCTGCTTGATGCTGGTGCCGTCGACTCCCTTCCTTTCGAGATAGGGATTGCTTGCCTGAGCGGCCGGACTGCGGTCGACCAACTGAGCAACGTCCTTTGCCACCGCTTGGTGCTTCGCAAGGTCTTCAGCATCTCGGGCCTGCTGCAGCAGCGCGCGTTGAGCCTCTTGGGCGCGCTGCTCTTCCGGCGAAAGCTTGGGAACGGGAGCGCTGGACCACCAAGTCATTTCCTTGCCTGTCTTGTAGTTCTGGATGAACCCGCCAGGCCGCTTGCCGTCCAGATAGCCGACATAGGCCCCGCTCTTCTCGCCGGGCGCATCACCATCAACCGGAATGCGGATCATGGGCTGCTTGACCTTGCCGCTGTCATACATTTCCGGCAGGCCCTTCAGCTGAAGGCCCATGGAGCGGATCGCGTCACCAAACTCGACATGAGGATCTTGAGCGGGCGACCGCGCCTGCTCCTCGATCCATTTGGCGAAGGGAGCAATGGCGGCGCCTTCAGGGATGAACCAGGTCTTGTCCGTCTTGTCCCACTTCGCCCCAAGCTCGCGCGCGGCGCCCTTCTCCTCGAACGGAACGCTGATATTGAGACGTTCGGCCGCGATGGCGGCTGGGTCGATTTCCGGGGCGCTCTTTTCGACCTCGGCCGCATCGCGGCCTTCAGTCCACTTCGCGAAGGGAGCAATGGCCGTGCCCTCCGGGATGAACCAAGTCTTGTCCGTCTTGTCCCACTTCGCGCCCAGCCGTTTCGCCTCGTCCTTTTCCCTGAAGGGAACGCTGATGGCGATTTTTTCCTTGGCGACTTCCTTGTTGTCGTCGGCCTGCATGGTGTCCCCCTGCCCTGCCTTTCCGGCTTCATGCTGCGGCGCCTTGAAGTGATCGGCCCGCTCCGCCTGCTCGCGCTCATTCACCGAACGCTCGACGCGCTGGATTGCCTTCAACAAGGCCTCCGGTGGCAGAAGCCAGGACGGGCGCCCGCCTGAAAGGCTCCTGGGCGCGACGCGAGCCATCAGCTCTGACGCGACGGTCAGGTGTCCGCTCGTCTGCTCGGCAAAAGAGCGGAGGCCATCGAGCGGAACACCCGCCAAGGGGATGTCTGCCAGTTCAGGGCCGTGGTCGATGACCTGGGCGACCTGCTCAACGATCTCAGCGTGAAGATCCTGGACCCGCGAAAGATCGGGTTCCGTCAGGCCAAGGCCAGACGCCAACCCCATCAACTGCTCCCGGTCCTGGTCGACCGTCGAGACAATGCCGATAGGCACGCGCTTCTCGACCAATGACGCCGGCAGGAAGAATTCTTTACCGTCCCCGGAGACGTGCAATGCGTGGACGTCCCGCGGCCTATCGACGTAGGACAGTTCCGGCCGATCACCCCGATGACTCGACGCGACTTGCGCGAGTATCGTTACATCGGTTGTGAACCACGCCCCTGTCCCAGCAAGACTTCCTGCACCCGACATCGCCCCTACCCTATCGGGCCGGTCAATGGTCGGTTCGATGTGATAGGCGCGCGTAGTTCCATCGGGAATTGCAGGTAGGGTAGCGGCCAAGGCGTGAACCCGCTCCTCCATTGCCTTCTGACGCTCAGCTGGCGCTTGTCCGGATCTTGGCTGCTCAATGTGAGCCGCCCAAGCCTGGCGCTCGATCTCGCTCGTCTTTTCAAGCGACAGTTCGCGCTCAAGTCCCAACACCAAAGCAGAAGCTTTCTCCGCCTGTGCGGCCGCGCGCAGTAGGGCATTCGGATCTTCCTTGATCACGCGAAGCCAGGACTCGACGTAGGAGGCGTGCCGGCTCGGATCGTGACCGATCCCCAATTCATCACCGACGAACAGGCTGGTGAATTCTGCGACCAACTCTTCACGCGCATACAGTTCGGATCCGAAAGGCCCGGTGAGGTCGCGATCGAGGCGGCTTACGTGCCCGGTGCTGTGGCCGATCTCATGAAGGGCTGTCGCATAGAAGTTGCCGGGGTTGGGAAACTGCTCGCGTAACGGCAGGGTGATAGCGTCGGCTCCCGGCGAATAATAGGCGCTGTCGCCCTCTACAAACCGAACAGCTGCCGGCGATGCAGCGAGGATCTTCTCAGCGCGAGCATGTCGCTCCCACTCGGGCGCCAGAGGGCGCTCTGGCTCGGGCGGCAAGCCGTCGATCTGCTCCGCATTGAACACCGCAGCGTGGCGGACGCGCGGCCGATCCAGCTGGACCTCTACCATGCGCTGCTTGCCGTCAGGTCCGAGGATCGGATTGCCCTGGCTGTCGACAGCCTTCTCCATAGTCGACCACTGCCAGAACTGAATGGCCGTGCTTTTTTCGCCCTTCCGCACCTGCCCGCCGATGGCAGCCGCTTGATTATAGGTCATCCACCGACTGTCAGACCGACCCTGCGCCTGAAGCCATATGGTGTTGAAGCCCCTGTAGCTTTTATCCGTCGTGGGATTGTATGGCCGGAAGCGACGCCCCGGAGCCCAAGGCTTCTGCCAAGGTGCTTGGTTCTTGGCGATCAAGTCGGCCATCCGATCGGAGGCGTCTTGCGCGAACTTCGTGACGGGGGCCGCCATTAGATCGGCTGCCCGTCAATTTCCGACGCCTCGACATCGGCAAGAGTCAGAGCATCTTCCTCGAACGCTCCCATTTCGTCGGCCTCGTCAGGATCGACGCCGACGACGACGCCAAAGGTTCCGAGGTCGTCAGTCGATTGCGACAGCACGGTCGTCTGGACCGGCGTTAGGCTGGGCGTTTTCTGCGTCATTCGGTCTTCCTCTCGAAAAGACCGACAACGGCGCGGTGAATGGGTTTTCAGGCGCTACCGTCATCGGCGCGCCCCCATCCGACGGCGGGGACGCTGGGACGGTTATGATAGCCGATCGAGCGTCACGCCTAAAGTATTTTGCGACATACCCGTTGGAAAAACCACGCGAAAAACTGCCAGTATTATAGGCAGAAAGAGAAGCCAGAAGCGCGGCTTGATCTGAACTGTATTGAGGGCGCGCCCGCGCGTAATTATCGCTAAGGATTTTAGCGCCAGCGCGAACATTCGCGCACGGCTCGAACATCTGTTCGATGGAAACTCCGAGAGAGGACAGATTGCGACTGTTCACCTGCATCAAGCCAAGATCCACATTGTAACCTTGCGCGATTGCCTCTCTGGCGACAGCCGCCCCATGTGCGGCCGATGTGATGCGCGGCGTCGGATAGGGCGGCCGCCCTGATCTCCTGTTGACGTTGATGGCCAGCGGGTTCCCGCTCGATTCCACGCGGATGATGTGAGCGATAGTGGCTGGGTTGACGTGGGGCGCGCAGGCGGCGAGGGACGGGTCAATCATGGGGCTTTTCCTGAACGAAGACAGGCGCAGCCCGTCCGACAATGTTTTTGAGAGGAACGGGACCGAAATACCGGCTGTCATAGCTTCGAGGGTTGTAGGTGGACACAAGCCAAGCTTCGCCCGGCTTGACAGTCCCCTCGCCCTCCACGGCGCGCGGAATTATGCCCGGTGCGAAGGGCAACGGCGCGCTGGCCGGCAGCAGGTTGTGATTGACGACGACACCGGCCTTGGAGACGGCGATGTGGTCGCCCGGCAAAGCCACGACGGTTTTCAGGACGGGCACGACACCGCCTGGACAGAAGCCCGGCCGCAGATAGCCGACCTTCACAGCGAACCGGACAGACTCATGCAGCGGCGGGCACGCCCAAGCGGCGTCGCCGCGGGCGGGCATTGCGTCTGCCTGGACACGCCAGACGCCAACCGGCATCGAGTCGGTGATATTGAGCCGATAGCCAAGACTGAAGAGAACGCCCAGCGCCAGGCCGTGCGCTGTGAAGAGCCCCATCGCCCATTTCGCGATGCGCCTGGAACGACACCTACGCACCGGCCGCGGCCTCATCGTGGGTCTCGTCCAGGGCGTCGGTGCCGCTATCCTCATCGTCCTCGATCACAACGCCGTCCTCGTCATGCTTCGGTAGGTCGGGTTGGAGTGTCGACAGGGCGAAAGCAGGCGCAGCCGGAGCGGCGACCGTAAGGATGTCGGAGGTTTCCGGCGGCGGAACGCTGGCCCGCTTGCGAAAGATAGGATCGCGGAAGAACAGGCCCTGTTCGCCCTTGATCGGCGGCCGACCCGCAACAAGCACCAAAAGCTCGCCAGCGTCCGTTACCTCGTCCGAGTCATTCCTCTTCATCCCGCGCAACCGCATGGCTTCGTCAGGTGTCAGAAGAGGCCGAGACGTTTCGTGGAACGAACGTGAGTATTGCTTTGCCATCGCCCCGTGTCGTGAGCCACTGACGGAAATCTGCTCGGTGATGACGGTTTGAACGCCGCAGTTGTCGGATAGCCAGCGAGCCGTCTCAACCCGGTTTGGAGCAAAGGCGACGCGGACATGGCAGTTAGAAATGATGGTCTCGTTTCGCCCGTAGATATCCTGCAGCTGGGCCACGTCCTGCATGATCAGGTAGGCCTTGATGCCGTAGCCTGCGATGTAGGCCAGCTGCTCCTTGAAGACGTCGAGGCGGCCATAGCTGGGGAACTCGTCCAGCATCATCATCAGCGGATGCTTGTGGGGCGCCACCTGACGGCTGTTCTCAAAAACGGGCTTCACCTGCATCAAGCCAATTAGGATCTGATTGAGGAGCAACCGCATAAGCGGCCGCATCCGCTCTTTGTCGCCAGGTCGGACCAAGAGGTAGAGCGACACCGGGGACTCATGGTCCATCAGGTCGCGGATAGAGAAGTCGCTATGCGAGACGTTCGCGGCTACGAGCGGATCACGATAGAGCGACAGGTGCGACATAGCGGTGGAGAGAACGCCACTCCGCTCCTGGTCGGATCGGTTGAGCATATCCTGAGCGGCCGCCGAGACGGTTTCGTGACGCTTGCCCCCGGCGTGGGTGTTCTGAACCATCGCTGTGTAGAGCATTTCGATCCGGCGGGCGGCGTCGGCATTTTCCGATCCTGAATCGGAAAGGACGGCGGCCACGTCCGGCAAGGAGGCCTGTCGGCCCTGAGCTTTCAGCGAATAGTGAAGGTGGAGGATAACGCCGGTGAGGAAGGCGTGGGCTGTTTTCGACCAGTGGTCCTCCATACCCTTACCGCTCGGGTCGACAATGATCGTCACAAGGGTCTGGACGTCTCCCACTTCGTGTAGAGTTCCGAAGCGGACCTCTGCCAGTGGATTGAAGCGTGCGCTGCCGCTGATGGCTGCCGGCTCGAACAGAAGGACTTTGTTCTTCGCATACTTCTGGCGCCAGCCGGCCGTCAGGGCCCACAGCTCGCCCTTCAGGTCGTTGACGATGACCGAGTGCTTGTAGGTCAACAGGGTCGGAATAACGAGCGATACACCCTTGCCCGATCGCGTTGGAGCCAGGGCAGCGACGTGCGAAGGGCCATCATCGTAGAGGTATTGGAGATCGCCTTTAGCGGTCGGAAACGCGCCCACGACAACCGAACTGCTGACCCGGCCAGCGGCCGGAATCAAACCGCTTTCCTCGACGTCTTTCATCGTGGCCCAATGTGCTGTGCCGTGGAGGTTTGTGTGCTGTTTGGGGCTGCGGAGGTAGTAGCCGACTAAACCCACGTAGAAGAGAAGACCCAGAGCCGCCAAAACCAGAAATGCGAAGAGCGCCTGTGTAAAATACTCGGGTGCCGACCGCTGGAAACGAAGATACCAGTCCGCCCAAGCGAAGGGAGGGTATAGGTCGAGTAAACCACGCTGTCCTAGCTTTGGATCATTCGGCAGGCGGCTTGCCAACCACTGCGTTACCGCACTGGAGAGCAACACCACATAGACCAGATAGAGAAGGAAGCCCCCGAACTGCCATGCGGTAAGGCGACCCCGTTTTCCTTCTGCAACGTTCATGACGGATGCTCCTTGACGCTCTATAGGCTATCAAGTGAGCATTCGCGCATTTGCCATTCCGGCGCAACTCCCGGAATTGGTGGAAACGCCACAAAGACGGTCTCAATCCGACTTCCGCTTCGCTTTAACCGGCGCTAGATATTTGCAATGGAAGTCGATAGAAAGATAAAACGCGGGCGGCCCCGCATTAACGCAGTTCCCGTAAACGTGCGTTTCCCCCCTGAGCAACTTTCAGCGCTAGATCAAATAATCGAATCTGATCCAAGCGCGCCTGGTCGCGCAGAGTTCATCCGGCGCATCGTTCAAGCCTTTGCAAAGTCGCAAGAACGAATGAGTTTGGGAGGCCGAACGATATCGGATTCCGAACGGAATATCCTGGTCGGAAAGGTAAGCGCCGCCAGCCGAATTGTTGAAGCGTTTGGCGCTGTCGAGGCCGCCGCTGACATACTCGGATCCGAACAAATCACATCAGCCCAAGACCTTCGTGCATTGGGCGTCTCTGAATACGATGTTTTCGTGCTTGGCGACGCCATAGCGCGCGCTCGCCAGGTTAGACGCCAAACACTTTCTGACCTCAACGCCGCAGATGCCGAATACGAAAACAATCCTGCGATCTACCGCTAGGAGCCCCGCTCCGGCCCCTTGCGCTCCGGGTTTATGAACCGCCCGCGATCGTCCGTGACGACGATTGCGCCCCGCTTCCACTGACTCGCCTTTGCGGCCTGGTTCGCTGTCACCCCCATGACCAACATCTTCTCTCCCTGCTGAAGCAGGACGGCTTCCGATCCATCAGCGAAACGACGAAGGCCGGCGTAAAGCGCTGGGCCCCGATCGTTAGGCGACCAGGCGGCATGAGGCAGGATGCCATGCGCCCTGTGACGCATCATGTTCCGCTCCTGAACATACTCTTCGGCACCCCGGACCTTTTCGCGCGGCCGCGCCTTCGCTGGCGACGTCTTGGCAAGTTCGACGGCTTCCGACCTCGCCTTCTCCATGGCCGGATCTGCAAAGGTCACATCGAACCCTCGCAGCGCGGCGACCTCGACCAAAGCAGCCTTAAACTCAGTCGACCCGTCGATAATGAGGGCTTGGCCCTCAAACTTTTCTGATGCGAGCGAGAGAGCCAAAAAGGCGCTGCCGATCGTCACCTTCTGCGCCTGAACAACGTCGCGCCGATCCAGAACATGCCCCCCATCGTCAAGCCGATAACTGACGGTGCCGTCGCGTCCGATCGCAGGGGAGAGATTCTGAAACACGATCTGACGCGCAGCGCTGCGATCCGCGGCCGTCAGCACGTCGGCGCCCAATGGGGTCCGCGCAACATAGAGCGAGCGCAACGCCCTCAGGGCCTGCGCATCCCCTGCGCTCGCCTCACGCTCAAGGAAGCCCTGCCACGTCGGAAGCGGCGTATTCTGCCGGATCTTCGCCCGCTCTGCCGCGCCGCGCGCCTTCAACGCGCGAAAGGCTTCATCTCGCTCTAGGCCCAGGGCCTGCCATCGCTCCTTCTTATCCATCCCCTTGATGCGCTTGTCCTTCCGAAGCGCGTCACGCCGCCCGGCGAAGTTGGCGCGGGCCGCCGCCAAGCGCGCGCCATGAACGCCGCTGAAAGCTTCGAGGGCCTGCTTCCGGCTATCCTGGCTGTCGGCGTGTTCTTTGCGGTAGCGCTGGAAGAGCGTTTCGGACGCCGCCCGGTCGTGACGGGGGCCAGCATCATAGCCGCTGCCCGCGGACGGGTGAGTATGATGGTGCGCTTCTGGCTCTAGCCGTTCGTAAGCCCCCAGGCGCTCGGTTAGCGCTCGGAAGCTCAACCCCGCTCCAACAGAACTGGCCTTCACATTGGCCCGGCCGTCCAGCGTCCCGATGACAAGCCCTGCACCGCGCGGCCGGACCGCGACACCGCGTTCCGCGAAGCCCTTATGCAGCTCAGCCCAGCTGCCGGCGTCGGCCGCCACCCGAACCAGATCTTCGCGAAGTTCAGGAGAAAGCCAACGCTCGAAACTTTCTCGGCCCCCCATTTTTTCCGCCCGCCTGGCGCCGGCTCCCTCCCCTCGCCCGTGTCCATCCCCGCGATCGGGAGCCAGTCGCCCATCAGGCTGGAGGTTCCGCCCGGTGCGGCGCTCCGCTTCATGCCCATGGAACACCATCTGGAGGCCATGCTTCAGCTCAAGCTCGATGCACGCCTCCATGAGCTTCGGTTCGTCCATATAAGGCGTCACGTTGCGGAAGGTGGTCGGATGCACCTTGTTAATGGCGACATGGACATGAAGGTGATCAGTATCGTCGTGGATCGCGGAAATCCGCTGATGGTCCTGGAACCCAATAGCCGCGACTAGATGGTCTTCAATGTCATGTAGCTGCGCTTGCGTCGGCCGCTCTCCCTCTGGAAAGGAAATGACAAGGTGATAGCCTTTGTCGACTTTGGACCTCGTGTTCATCGCCTGGGTGACGCCAATCTCCCGAATGGCGTCCGACAATTGGTTCGAGCCACAGTTTGAGATACGGGCCCCCAACACCCGGTCTCCATCGCTTGGACGATCGCTAATATATTCGACCAACCGATTATAGGCCGGCGTATCCAGCACTCGGGAATCAGCGTCGCGAGGGATATCCAAAACGTAGTGTGCAAGCCGCCGATATATATCGGTCGCGGCTGTGCGCTGCACTTTGTGCGCAATCATACTCTGTAGGCCTGTTCTCGCACCGCAGCCTGGGTCGCCTCGATCTCATCCAGCACAGCACGGACGTCCTCAACGCGAGCGCCCTCCCCCGGCCGCTCGGTGAGCCACCACTTGAGAAGCCCGCCCATCCGCCCCAGGTCGCCCGCGACCAAGAGCAACGAGCGCACGGCTTCGAGGTCAAGCACGCTCTTTGGCTGGTGCCCTAATCCCAGCGCTCGAAGATAGGCAGAAACGGACAACCGCGCGTCCGCCGCCGCCGCCTTAATCGCAGCCCTCTCTTCTTCGTTCACCGTCACTAGCAGACGGTTGATGCGGTCACGTGCCTGCGGCTTCCCAGCCATCAGAAGGCCCCGCCTTCCAATCCGAGCGGCGGGAGCCGCTGTAGGCCTCGCAGAGCAAGAGTTCGTCGAGTGGGACACGAGTAAGGACGCATTGGGAGATCACGAAGCGAAGCGAAGTGATATCACAATGCATATCTTGCCTCCTAACACCATAAGAAATGGTGCGAACAGTTGCGAAAGGCGGTCAAATTGGCCGCCTGACCTTGAACCGCGCATAATTTCGCAAGTTTTCGCATCTTTTCGCATCCCCGCGCATCTTTTCGCAACTTGACGGCTCCAGAGGATGCGCGATAGAGCGTCAGCGGGTCGGGAGGCCAGAGACGCCTCGATATGAGGAGATGGGGATGGAGAAACCGCCCAAAAAACCAACGCGAACGCCTCTAGTCGGCCGCGCCGTTTTTTACGCGAACATAGAAAAAGTGCGCGCAGGCCTGGAACAAAGGCGGACGATCACCGCGATCTATGAAGAACTAGGGGGCGTGCCCCTCAGCTATTCGCAGTTCGCGCGATACGCGCGCGAACTTGCGAAAGACATGGGGCTGAAAGGCGCCCGGCCTGAAGCCGCGGCGGCACCTGCCCCAGCAACACCGGCCTCGACAGAACCCAAAACCAAGCCCGCGGCGCCCAAGGTTGCGACGGCGGCTCCCAAACAAGCTTTCCGGGTGAACCCTAC
Organism: Brevundimonas olei; assembly: GCF_037055245.1. Lineage (GTDB taxonomy): Bacteria > Pseudomonadota > Alphaproteobacteria > Caulobacterales > Caulobacteraceae > Brevundimonas > Brevundimonas olei. The sequence continues at coordinate 39,700 of NZ_CP146370.1, read as the reverse complement.
CCCGGACCCCAAAGACCTAATTTAGGAGGCACCAGATGCACCAGGTTCACATGATCCTTCAAGGCAAGGGCGGCGTCGGAAAATCGCTGATCGCAACCCTTCTCGCTCAATGCCTTCTCGAAAAGACGGAAGGACGTGGGCCAGGCCTGATCGACACCGATCCGCTCAATGCGACCTTCCACGGCTACCAGGGCCTGGAGGTCGAACACCTCCAGCTGCTGGATGAAAACAACAAGATCATCGAACGTCGCTTCGACGCCATGATGGAAAGAATTCTGACAGAGGATCGTGACTTTGTGGTCGACAATGGATCTCCGTCGTTTCTCCCCGTCACGAGCTACCTTATCGAGAATGACGTGCCGAGCATGATCGCGGAGGCCGGCAAGCAGCTGGTCGTCCATACGATCGTGACCGGCGGCGCCAATCTGATCGACAACATCGCCAGCTTCGCGGATCTTGTGAAGCAGATGCCGCACGAAGCTCGCATCATTGTTTGGGAGAACAGCTACTTCGGGCCGGTCGAGGCCCAAGGGAAACGCTTTCAGGAAATGGCAGCCTTCCTGAACAACCGAGAGCGCATCCATGGCCTGATCCAGTTGGAAAGACATGAAAGCGACACCTACCGTGAAGACCTCGAACTATTGTTCAAGTCGAAGTTGACGTTTGAAGAAGCGCTCTCGTCAGACCTCTTCGGGGTAATGCCTCGCCAGCGCCTGAAGAATGTCCGCAACAAATGGTTCGAGCGGATTAGGAAAGTGCTGTGAAAACAGAGCAAGGACAACTGGACCTTCTATCCGGCCCACACGCGGAGATTCCACCGCTCAACCTGGAACAGGTTGTTGCGGAGGTGTTCAATCGGCACCATCAAAAAACGACCAAGGACGATCCAGTCTATATGATCGCGACCGTCCTAGAGTTGGCGGCGCGCCACTACGGCCGTCATGCGACTGCTTGGCTCGCTGTCGAACTGAATAAGCAGCGGGTGACGACGGACGAACAACTGGCTCAAAGCACGTCGACGGCCGAAAGGCTCGTTGAAGAGGGCACCGCCTACATGGTTGGTCAAGTGGGCGAGGCCGCAAAGAGCATCCTTGTGACTCTCCCGAAAGATGTGGCCTCGGCGGTAAAGGCGTCCGCCGCTGCTGAATTTACCGACCAACTGAAGGAAATGAAGCGCATACGCGCCGTGACGCTGATCGGCGGCGGCCTCATTCTAGGGGCCTGCCTCGCATCGCTAATCTACGCCGTCCTCGCCTGAAAGGCGCGACGGGAAAACAAAAAGGGCGGCGAGATTATCGCCGCCCTTTTTTCTGCTCAACGGACGCTGCCTCAGGTGTCGAGAACCGGAGCGTCCCAAAACTCCAGGATGGCTTTGGCTACCTCCGTCAAAGGCAACGCCTGCGCCCCTCGATCCCGGACAATCCAGCCCTTTTCGTTCATGAACGCGGCCAGATCTCGCACGTCATCATCTTCAGTGCCGCCCTGGACATCAGCCGCCGCCGCGCGTGGCGCGACCTGGCCGTCTCGCTGGACGAGGAGCGCGGCCGAATTTGCACTCGGCGTCCAGCGTCCCAACGCATCAGCCCCGTCACGATCAACGCTCAAGTCTATCGGCGCGTCGGCATGAATCCTTCCGCTACCGATAGGCTTCCAGAACTCGCTATAATAGAGGCGCCGTCCATTCACCATCAGCCGGGCAGCCGCTGGGCGGCCTACAAGATCATCCCTAGCCAGAAGGCGGCGAAACGCTGCGATAGCGAGCACCGGATCATGGGTCTGCGTCCGTCCAACCTTGTCCGCTCGCTGCTCTTCCGGCCAGTGCACGTCGACCTTGAAATAGGGCCTCGTGTTGCCTGCATCAGTTGCCATGTGCATCGTCCCTGCAAATTATAGATAGGCGGCCACGCAACGCATCAGCGGAGGCACGCGGCTTTCGGAGCCTGTCGTCTCGGCCGTTGCGCCAGCCGTGGATGTAAAGCTCAGAGCGGTTGGTCGGCCCCAATTCCGACAAGTCTGATCGAAGGCCATCCATGTAGCCTTCGGCCACCTCGTTGGCCGCATTAACAGAGAGCGTAGCATCAGGCATCCTGACAGCTCTCCGGTGGCAGCACGCCCCCTCGCAACTCAACCGGCGCGTAGTTTGAAAAGGTATGGCGGGCGAAAGCATCGGCTTCGCGCTGATAGTAGAAAGACCCGTGCATTATCTCGACGCGAACCCACACCGTGCCATCAAAGCTGGCGAATGAATAAAGACCGTTCGCCTTGATGAACGGGCGAACCTGCCCGACCTCACACTTCACCTGTCTGCCCCTTTTCTGCAAAACACAGAGGGCTCGCGAAGCAGAGCGCACGGAAGGGGTAGGACTTGAGATTTTCCTTGTCACGCGCATCTGGCCCGGCTTCGGCCCATAGCGGACCGTTACGCGGGTGGATCGGAACCCACGCCACAACAGCGGTGTCTTCGCGGGCTTGGGGCGGGGGATGGGCACCGAAGTAGAAGGCATCGAAGGCGATCTGCTTCTTGGCGGTGTAATCCGCCACGTCGCGGTTGCGATGACGATAGGTGGCCCACCACGCCTCGAACTCGGCCGGATAGTCACGCTCCCCCAACTTAGCCGGGGCTTCCTCGCAGCTGGCGAGGGCGGCAATCAGGTTGCGGAACTCCGGCCGGTCGGGAATGCCGTGAGACAACCCGGCCTCGGCCCGGTCGCGCCCCGCTAGCCAAACGGCGATGCGCGGCGTGTTGGTTTCATCAGGCCGCGCGACGCCAGCGAAACCCGAACGATAGAAACGCTCCAGATCGCCGCGCATCCAGCCGTTGCGGACGAAAAGGTCGTAGGCGTTCTGAGACCTCCGATCCTTGAAGGTTCGACGTGTCACCGCCTCTCCTTTCTCGCGCACAGGGGCGGCTCTCTCTTCAGAGACCATAGCGATTGCAAGCGCGTCGTTGAGGCCCTGCAATCGGCCGTCTTTCATCCGCTCGGCCGGGGTTCCGGCGCGGTAGGTCGTCCCTTTGACCTGATCGTATTTCGCGCGGATCGCGTCAGACACCGCCCCGCCCTCCTCGCTCACAATGCGGCTAGGTGTTTGGCTCATTGAATGGTCTCCACCTGCACCCCTGCCAAACGGATTAGTATGTCTTCGGCCGATAGTCGGCTGCCGGCATTTCGAAGAAAGCCTCAGCCGCCGCCTCACTGGCCTTCTGGTCGGCCGTCTTTTTTGAGGAGACAATCGCCGCGCCGATGACGCCCGCCAGCACCAGACAAGCCAACGCAATCGCGACATCATACTTCATATTTTTCATGGTCATATTCCAATCATGAGAGAAGGGGGGCCGGGGACTAAGCCCCGGCCGTTAGATTACGCTGCCTCGGCCACGTCCTGGACTTCGCCATCTTCAACCTCGGCCAGCGCCTCAGTTTCCGAATGACGGAAGATGGCCGGAACCCAGCGAGCCCCATCCAGAGCTTCCTCCGCGCGCTGCGCCAGTTCGCCCTTTTTCAGGCTCGCCATTCCTGCCGCCGCTGGCGCCCCGACAACCTCTGTGACCGCTTCCAAGATCAGCGGCTTACCGACACGCGAGAAGTAGTTGTCCGCCGTAGCCGTCCAGTAGTCGGCCATGTCGAGGGAAAGGGCCTGAGCAAGGCGCTGGCCGGACCGCACCGACTCCGACCGCGAATGACCGTGCTGAAGGGCGTTGATCAATCCGCTCGATGCGTAGGCCAGGAACACCAGAAGACGGTCCTGAGACTGTTCCAGCAGGAAAGACCACAAGTCAGCCTTTTCGCTCGGCAGGGCCTCGGCCATCTGCTCGCGAACCTTCGCCAGTGCAACGCCAGCCACGGTGTCCGACAGGTCGCGCTCATAGGCTGCCATCGGATCGGCATAGCCCGGCCCCTGCAAGCTGACGCAGCTGAAGAGATCACGGTCGAACCCATTGTAGTGGGTCTGCATCAGCAGGCGGTGAACGACCGCGACCAAAGCAACGCTCGGCTGCGCCGCGATGGCAGCCCGCATCGCCATCGTGTGTTCGCCGGACAGGGCCTCCCGCAGTTTACCCGACAGGGCCACGACAGGCTCGCCCGCGCCCTCGCCATCAGTCGAACGCTCAGCCTTCATTTCCGCAGCCCGCCTAGCCTTGGCCTCGGCCTTGCAGATGAAGCCGCGTTCAACAACAACCTGCCCCTTCGCAATCGTCACCACAGCGCCGCAGACGGCGATGTCAGCCGGATCATACTCTTCCCCGGCGTCATCATGGATTTTCTGGACCTCGGCGTCACAAACCTCGACAGCCTCCCAATCCTCGGCCTCGCTGTGGGCCTCGGCCTGAGCCTCCAGCTCTTCAACGCGCGCGGCTGCCTCGGCAGAGAGGCTGACAGGCTTCGCCGCAACCGTGCCCCACTGATCCCGGATCGCATAGTTCAGCGTCGGATGAATTTCGACCCACTTCCAGCCCTCGGCCTTCACCTCTTCCTGTTTGGCGCCCAGAATCTTCAGGGCCAGAGACTCCAGCAGGGCGGGGTCTTGGAAGTAGGCCCCGCCATCATCAGCGAACAGGTCGCGACGGATGGTTCCACCGGCCGCCAGATAGGCTTCCTCTCCTACAATCGACGCCAGTTGGTTGCTCGCCGCCTCGACTTCATCCTTGGTGATGCGTTGACGAAGGTAACGCTCCTGCCGCTGCCAATCATGCTCAACACCGAACCACGCTTCTTCTTGAACGGCGTGATCTTCCGTCAAGCCCAGCGCCCGCATTTGAGGGCCGCTGATTTGGTTTTGACGGTAGAGGTCCAACAGCTTCGGCGACACCCGGCCAAGGGCCAAACGACGACGAACAACAAGTTCGGTCTGGTCGTAGCGCGCCGCGATCTGTTCCACCGTCATCCCGGTTTCGGCTAGGCGAGCGTAGGTGATGTATTGTTCGGCCGGGTGCGGGTCCAGACGAACCATGTTTTCTTCAAGGCTTTCTTCAAGAGCCGCCTGGGCAGTCGCGCAAACCGCCACCGGAACCTCATAGGTCTTCTTGATGACCTTGGCCTTGACCAGAGCGTTGAGGGCGCGCCAGCGACGGCCGCCGACGTGAACCTCTGCCTTGCCCGTCTCGGCTCCATCCGCGTCCAGCTGCATCGTGACCCGCAGGTTCTGCAGTAGCGGGGCGTCACCCGCCTGAACCCGCGCCGTCATGCTGCCGATCAGATCCGATACGTCCACGTCTCCCTGACGCATGTTGAGGCTGGAAAGAACCAGATTGCTCAGGGCGATGGTCGTGATGGTCATTTGGGTAGTCTCCAAGTCAATGGCCCAGCAAGCCCGCTGGGAAGGTCGTCGGCCCCGCCGACAAGTAGAAATATAGGCGCTCTCGGCCCAAGTAGCAAGAATTATTCTTACATATCTTGGGTTTATATTTCGCCCATCACCCCTCTGCCTGGTGCAAAACGAATGAACCGGCCCGACAAGGGCGGGAGGCCGAAGCCCCCCACCAGCGGGTCAGAAATCCAGATGCCAGTTTCCATCGCCATCTTCACAGACAAGACGAACACCAAGTTCCTTCTGTCTAGCAGATGAATAGGTCGTGTTCATTGTCGCCTTGGAGACAAGGTAATCCATACTGATACCTACAATAACCTGATCGGGCGAACCATATTTCTCCACGATCAAAAACCTATCCTCGGTCGCCTCGCCGCAAGCATCCTCCATTTCAGAGGCCACGGCATACCACGCCTCCCCATTGACCATAGACCGCTTGCAAGCATCGACAACAGCCGCTTCCCCGGCGCTCGTAATCTCTTGCGCCCGAGCCTCGATCGCCGTCTCCACGACGCCGCGCTTCGACGCCATCAACCGCTTGACGAAATCGACATTCGTTTCGCCAGAGAGGTGCGCCTCGTTCGGAAAGCTGCCCATGACAGCATCAATCACCAGAAGCTGCGACAGAGCCCCGTAGCGAGAGTGGTTCATCAGATTAATGATCGCCGTGGCGCGAGAAGCCATTTCAGTAGTCTCCAAGTCAATGGCCCAGCAAGCCCGCTGGGAAGGTCGTCGGCCCCGCCGACAAGTAGAAATATATACCACGACCGACTATCAAACAAACGAATATGGCCGATAACCAAAACTATATTCCGACCCAATATCTTTTTGGTGCAAACCAAAGCGCCGTAAAACGCCCTCCCCCTTATTCTGCAAGAACCTCGCAATCAGTCATCATCCACCCGTTAATTTTGTAGGATAGTCCGTCATCATCACTGATCAGAACGAAGGTTCCGTCCAGGTCTGCGTCGTCCGGCACTTCCCCCTCAAAATCGCTCGTCCCATCACTACAATAAATCCTCATGATCGCCCCTTGAGAAAAGGGCGGGGCCACCATAGCCCCGCCGAATGATCAGGCCTGGGGAAAGCAGCCGACTAGCAGCTGACCCACTTCGCCCCATCGACCGTACCTGCCGGCATCGGCCGGGAATACGCCTCCCCAAGCAGCCTTACCGGCGACGATTGCCCTCGCCGCCGCTTCGACCGCCGCCCGCGCCCCCTGATCCTCGTCCAGAACCCGGCCGAGCATTTCCACGAACCCCTCCCCTTCCACCACGCGCGGCAGTTCGATGTTCGCTTCGACTAAGGCGCCTGCGACGAGAAGCTTCACCAAGTCGCGAAGATCACCGGCCGCCATCAAGACCTTGATCTTCGCAGCAACAGTTTCGGATGAAAGTTCAACCATTTTCTTTCCATGATCGGCCCAGCAAGCCCGCTGGGAAGGTCATCGGCCACGCCGACAAGATAGCCCCTGACATTAAAGAGGAGGGGACCGAGGCCCCCTCAACATTACCTTATTCTTTGCTCTGCATCCTCTTGAGATCGTATTCGGCGTCGCTGCGCCAAATCTCATAAAGGGCGTATTGCTCCTGCGTCAGACAACGCTCTTCGGCCTCAAGAAGCCTCTGACGAAGGCTTATGTTTTCTTCTCGAAGCGCCCGAAAGCGCTCTACGCTTTTCCAGTCCGCCCTATAGGCCATAACCGCATAAACCAATGCAGCAGACGTAGCAGCTGAAACGCCGATGGTTAAAACAGTGATCAGCATATCGAATATTCCCATGATCGGCCCGGCAAGCCCGCCGAGAAGGTCGTCGGCCCCGCCGACAAGTAGAAATATACGCCCGACGAAATTAATAGGCAAGAACTATTCTTACCAATTGTGTTCATCTACCCAAGTAGAATATCGCTCTCGTAGGAAAAGTACCACGTCTTGCGCGGGGCCGACCAGGACACCTTCAGGCGGTCGGACGGCACCAAACGGTGCGCGTAGTACAGCCGAAGCACCGCCAGCTCCGACCCAAAACCATAGATGACGCTCCCTATGGCCTCGACCGTGATCGGCTCCTTGGCCTTGCGGGTCCATTCGAGACTGATGCGCCGCAGCTGGGCGTCGCTGATTGGTTTGCCGTCTGAAGACATGATGATTTTTCCAAGATCGGCCCGGCAAGCCCGCCGGGAAGGTTTGGGGAGACAGCCCCCGGATCAGTAGTCGTAAGTCCAGAAATCCCCAGCAGCGTCCCAGCGCGCGATAGCGACGTGGAGACAGGAAGACGATTCACGATCGAGTTCGCTCGGCTCATAGTCTTTCGCTCTCGCGGCGAAAGCCTCACCAAATGTCTTGTAGAGGCGACCGACATGCCGGTCCCCACCTTCCATCCCTGCCCCCTCGATAACAGCCCAGGCTTGCCCGTGTTTGGTGTTGAACGCCCGCGTGCGGGCCAGCTTCGTGTCGGGGCTATCAGCCGCCATGATGCACTCTCCGATGACTAAGGATGGCGGGGCGGCGCTGGCCGCCCCTGTTGATCCGAAAGGCCCTACCCGGCCCACTGAAAGACGGGTGCCCCCCTACGCAGTCGCCGCGCTTCGCGCGCCGCCTTGACCTCTGCGCGCCACTCCGCGTCAGCAGGGGTATAAGAAAGCCTCGCTCCCCAATACCCAAGGTCCAGAATATCCAGATGGGTTCCTGCAATATCGGCTTGCCAGAAGCGACACCATTCCTTGATGTCAAACTCACAAATGAACCGATAGGCTTCGGTATCATCGAAATGAAACCGCTTTTCGATGATACCCGACGCCGCACAGACAGTCATTTGGCCGTGCGTTCCGGTCACTTCAAAGGTCTTCATTTCAGATCGTCACCGGCTGGACGTTTCCCGAGCGGGCCAGAAGGGCGGCAGCGCGCCACTCGGCAGCTTCGGCTTCCATTTCCACGGCGAAGTCGGTCCCTGCATGGGCATTGGCGACCATTTCGCACCAAGCGGCGCGCGACTCGCGCGATTCAGCAACTCTAGAAATAAAGGATGCAGTAGCCATTGATTTTTCCAAGATCGGCCCGGCAAGCCCGCCGGGAAGGTTGTTGTTCACAAAGTGAGAATAGCAAATACTGACACTGATACAACAACTATCAGATCAAATACTAAGATTTTTTCTTACCCGACCCACCTTTATGGTGCCAAACAGCGGAGCGGCCTACCGCCGTCTTGGCGGGATGAAGATCGTTCCGTGACGCAAACGGCGCGCGGCCCTTCCTATAGCCACGGCCTGGCGCCACTCATGACAGGGGGGCACATAGACCCCGGCCCGCCAGTGTCCGACGTCGGATAAGTCGAGCATCTGCCCATCGGGCCTCTCCCCCCACCAGATGCGCCATTCCTCCAGGTCGACGGCAGACACATCGGACTGACCAGAATGCAGGGCGCGAAGAACGCGCCCGTCATTGGGCGACACCAAAAGGAGCTGGCCAAGGCCGACGACGGTTACAGGTGGGGCGCTTTCGTTCGCAGCGGCTGCAGCTGGCGGAAGCGGGATAAAGGATCCGTCCATGCTCAATGCTCCGAGGCGTCGCGAATGAGCGGCGGAACGAGCAAGGCGATGTTGATCAGGACCGCGCAGATGACCAGGGCGGCCTTGCCGGTTGGGCCAAGAGGCAAGAGAAAGATCGACACCAAAAGAAAGGCGTCGAGGAAGACGGCTACTCGGATCGCAAACGAAATCGACATGAACGCGGTTGCCCCATGCAAGGTATAGGCTGACGCCCGATAGTGCGTCAGCCTATACCCCTAAGGAGCGATTGAACAAACTACCTATTCGTCAGGTCAGCCCTTACCGTGCGCGGCGTCGAAGGCGGCAACCGCTCGCTCAAACCCTTCAGCCACAGACCATCCGTTTTGTTCGATCACCCGATAGAGAACATCCAAGGTTTCTGGCGAGGCCTTTACGCTCCAGCTTTCGGTCCGCCCCGTCCTATAGGTCCGCTTTTCGCGTCGGCTTCTTGGCGGCTGAGAGGGGGCCTGCACGTCGGCGGAGACCTCTGGGGCCGCCTCCCCTGCCCCATCAGCACGAACCGCCTGGTCACGCGCTGAGAAGCCTTGCCGCTCAGCGGCCTCTTCTACAGCCGCGATGTTTACAGGCTTGACGGGCTGCCCGACCGGAAAATCTGACAGGTTCAGCATACTTGGGCGCTTGGACATCATTCCGCTCCTTCCTTCAACGCAGACAGGACTTCATTTGTCAGGGCTTCAGCGTTCTCGATGGCCCGCTCGATACCCGACACGGATTTGGCGGGGAGCCGTTGCAGCGATCCGCCGAGCGTGAAGATCGCCTTGAACGCCTCGCGTTCAACAAGCTGGACCTGGAACGCGGGGATGTTGTTGGCCTCAAGATCCTGTTCCAGTTGCTTGAGATTGAGCGATCGGATCGCGGCCGGCGTTCGGGTCAGAAGTAGCCTATGCCTGACCGTCTTGCCGGTGAGCCGCTTGTGGTCCTCGATCACCTTCAGCGCCTTTACCGCCTGGTCGGAATCCAGTGACGACGCCTGACAGGGGATGACAACTAGATCAGAAATCCCCACGGCGTAGGCGACAGTTAGTGAAGCAGTGCCTTCCGGGTCCACAAGAACGAACTGATTTTCGGCCGCAGCTTTGGTGATCAGGTCGAGAATATTGGACTGGTTGCCATCGGGATAAACCGTGATTCCGTCTGGAAAATTCTCTTTTGCAGCCCACCTGACGATCGGCTGATTAGGGTCTGCGTCTACGATCCCGACCTTGGCGCCAGCCTCGGCCAGGGTGGTTGCAAGCACGACCGTCGTAGTCGTCTTCCCTGCCCCGCCCTTGGACGAAACCACTGAGATAACCGCCATCTTCTTCACCCTTGCTGAGCTGGGGCAGGGGGCAGACCGTCTGCGACCCACGGACCCACCAAAAACCAACTGACAACCACTCGACCGCCGACAACTGCCATATAGACAGTCTACGCGCGACCTACAGGCAATCGACAGACGGCCAACAGGCCGCCAACTGAAGAATGTCTATAGACTGACAGCTGCCTGACCGTCAACCACAAAGAGACACACCGTCCGCTTTCGGTCCGCACACTGGAAGCTGACCGTCAGGCCACCGACAAGCAACCGTTAGCCATCCGGCGACTGACGGTAGGCCGACGGAAGACGGATAGAATACTAAAGGTATACCTTACGGTAAGGTGATGCGAATGCCGACGCGCTCAAACCACGCCCCGTCGTCGGCGAAGGGAAGGGACAAGGGAAGGGCCACGGCGGCCTCAAACTCCTCGACCATACGATCAGCGTCCGCGTAGCGGCCCAGCGGCGCTGACTCGGGATCGCCGCCCGCGAACGACGAATAGGAGTAAGAAACCGCCGATGACCCATTGAGGATCACGAAATCGCTCCCATCGCCGTCGCCGCTCGTCACCTCGTCCTGGATGAAGGGCCAGTTCACGGCCTCGACAGCGGGCCCGAACCTAGCCCCAAAGTCCTTGGCGTGGGGCTTTAACCCAGCAATGAGCAAGTCCTTGAAGACAGCCCAATTCGATCCCGAGACGATATACGCCGCCCCGTCTTGCACCAAAACCATAGCTACCCCGACTGCAACAGCAGACACGTCACAGCGACAATGTTACAAGGGTTAGGAATCCGAGCCAAGGCCGGGCCTTGACCTTGGACGCGCCTACAGTCATCCACGAAGATTGCCGCAGCCTCGGTCGGCGCTAGATGACGTCCAATTGAATGGAAAAACCGAAAGCCCCTGCCTCGCGAAAAGACCCTAGAGGCGGCCAACCCTTCGACCCCAAGGCCTGGCCTGAAATGGAAACTTTCAGGCTGAATCTGATCAAGGCCCGCACAGCTAAGGATCTCAGCCAGAGAGAACTATGTACGCTGACTGGCCTCTCGCAGTCCTTCTATTCCGGCCTGGAAACTGGACGGCGAAACCCGACGATCCAGTTAGTCGCTGAATTGGCTCGCCACCTCGGCATACCAATGACCCAGCTCCTGCACGACAAGACCGAAAGCCCTATAGGACGGGAAGTCAGCTGGGCGTCCCGGATAGTCTCAGCGGCCCGAGACGCCGAACCCCCTAAAAGGGGCGACTAGGGCAGCTCTAGGCCGCCCTTGCCTTCCCGATAGGGGAGGGGGCACCAACGTCACTTTCGAGCCCCAGGGCGGCTCTCAGGGCGATTGCGAGGTTCCTGGCGATCTCGGGTGTCAAGAAGTCGACCGCAACAGATACCGTTCCAACAACGTCCCCAAAGTCGCGCACTTGGGCCTCTGCGCCCTCCCGCATTTCAGTGACGAAGGCCATCCAATCGGCCCAGGCTACGGCATAGAGCTGATCGTGTTCCTGGACGATGTAATCAGCAAATGGATCTCGGTCGCCATCGTCGAATGCCGTCTCATCGGCTAGCAGGGCCGCGACTTCGCCGGAAAACTCACCCACGCTACAGCCAAAGCTCGCCGCAGGATCGGCCGCGCCGTCGGCGCGAGCTTCAAGGAAAGCAAGCCACTGGCGGTCCGTTAGGACAACGACATCTCCCTGGTCCAAAACAATCATAGCTACCCCAACACCCGGCGCGACCGCCAACACGACGCCGCAGCGCCCCCTAAACACGAAAAATTAGCGGTATCCTGCCCAGCTCGCGAGTTCGGGCATCGACGTAAAAGCGAAAGCCCTCTGCCGCCCTTGTGCCGTCTCTGGAGCAGTAGGATCGACGCACCCGAACAACACACCGTCGTCTCTCATAACCGCGTCCCGGCCCCATGCGTGCCCACGCGCCCAGACCTCAACCTGATGTCGGTTCTGATCGGACAAATCAGCGAAACGCATCGTCAACCTGAAGACTCTAAGCTGGGCTGACAGGCGAGATTTGCCCATCAGCCCAGCCAAGGGAGAGAAGAAAGACCGTTGCAAACGGGGTCTAAGAAGCCACCTCGAGCGACGACCTCTGCTTGCATATAAACAAGCAAGGCTAATTCTTGCAACATCGTTCGATGGCAATCCTGCGAAGCCAGCGCACCGACTCCAAAATGCCACGCTCCGCCCTTGCTACCCTCTTGTGGTGCAAGAGGGGGCGTTGCGGGGTCTCCCCGCTTCCTGGGGGTAGCGAGAAACCCATAGGGGTTCACGCTCAGGGGCGGGGACCGCCCCCTTTAACTGCACCAATCCTAGCGAGTTTGATCGTCGCTCTGTTTAGCGCCGGCCAGCATCTTTGCCCGAATAACTTCAGCCTCATCCAAGAGCATGTCGTAGGCCCACGCGGGCCCAAGCCGCGTAATCAAACCAATGACCACGAGCTGAAGCCCTCGTTTTTCTTTAGGGGGTATCCGCCGGGGGAGGGGCCTTACGGCGGCACGGGGGAAGGGCGTCACGTTCTGATCAGACATCAAGCACCAGGCAGCGTGAGCTGAAACTAAGCAGCAATTCTACGGTAGATGGTCGAGAGGGAGACGCCGGCCTTGACGGCTGCATCCTCTTTCGAAAGTTCGCCGCGGGTGATCTTGGCCTCCAGGGCTCGCCAATCGTCGTCGCTGATCTTTTCACGCCTGTCGATCGAAGCGTCGCTCAACCGGATCTCCCGGACATGCTGGGCAAACCGGACCATAGCATTAACGAAAACAGAAGCCTCGGCCCGTTCGAAGGTCGAGAAGGCTTCAAGGTCAGCAAGGACATGAGCGCCCCTTTGGGAAATGAGTAACAAAACCTCCCAAAGGCTGTCATCACGCCAAGAGATTTGCTCAAGACTGGTAACGACCAAAACATCCCCTTGTCCCAGCGAGGCGATAGCCTCGTCCAGTTCGGGTTTCGTCACGGCAGAGCCTTTAACACGATCCACGAAAACACGCTCGCAACCCAAGCAGCGCAGCTGGTCGGCCAATCTGACCGCAATATCGTTCGGGCGCCCTGGGTGAACCCGCCCATAACCGATCACCTGAGGAGCGTTTCTCGCATTCGCAGAATTTTTGAATTTCGCGAGAAGCGTGCCGACGCTCGATGGTGATTTGTCTTGGCTATTCCCCATAATCCGCAAACTACATATCTCGGCCGGAAAGGATAGCCCGCCGATGGCGAGTAGGGGCGGATATGCCGCAGATTTTTCCGCTTAGCTGATCTGATTTCGCATCAACCGATCCCAAGAGAGTCTAAGGTTCGCGACCTCCCACGAAGAGTCAATCTTTTCAAGGATGCCCAGCAGATAGGCGAGCGGGGCTTTCACGGTTTCAGTGTATTCGGTGAGCAATGCCGCGATCGCGAATGTGAGCCGGCCATGCTTTTCGGACAGTGCCAGGATAGCGCTGCGCGAGAAGCCGATCCGGGCAGCGCTGGCCTGACCATAGGCAGCTACGATGTCCTCAGGCTCGATCAGATCTGGATGGGACACGTATCGCATGGCCTTGCGCGCCAGAAGGGTAGGCAGGGACTGGATTACCCGCTCGACGGTAGGCAGCTGGACGCGTTGGAACGGCTTGCAGTCTGAAAGGCTGATCTCGATCCACTCGGCCCCGTTGGCGGCATCTTCAGCTTCTTGGTCGGCGTTGTAGTCGCCAAAATAGATCACGTCTTCTTCGGAGAGCCTGTGTGCTTCGTCCTCTCCGGGTTGCCCTTGTGGGCAGACCGATTGCTTCTCGGCCTTACTAACGACTTCAAAGTCCTTCTTTAAGTCTGAAGGGAAGGAAGTAGGATGTAATTGGGCGCCGATTTCAACAGGCTCGGGTGTCGTCTGTGTCATGTGGACAATTTCCGACACATGATGATCGACGGCGGCTTCCAGTAGCGACAGGGAGGCCTGGGCCTGGGTGAGGCCCATGTTGATGAAGTCAGGATCTTTGCGGCGCCGCACCGCGTCGATCGCGGCTATGGCCTGGGCGGCGATAGCCTGGTCGCTTGCAGAACTAAGCAGCGGTAGCAGCGAGCGGATGCGGTTACGGATTGAGCTCAAGGAGCGCCGCGCGCTGCGCGCGAGTTTGGCCGCGGCGCGGATCTTCTCGCGCACATCCATCAACTCGGCGTAGCGACTGACGACCGGCCGCAGGTCAATACCGAAGGCTTCGTCGGGGCTTTCTGCTGGGCCAGACCGGAATCGACCCTTGGCCGGGGAGTCGCGGAATACGATCAACCGGGCCGCGGCCAACTCTGCGCGATAGCGAGCGAGGGTTCGCACGGAGACGTCCAGCTTTTCGGCCAGATAGGCGTCGGGATAAGTCGACACCAGGGCGAGACCAGCGCGAGCGAGATCTGCGCCACGTAAAGAAGGCTCATTCTGAAAGCACGCGCTGGGCTGAAGCTTGAGGGTCAGGTGCAGATAGGCCAGCGCGCCTTTCGAGACGCCGAGGGTGGCGGCAGGGATATCCTCCAGGATTTCCAACAGGCGAGTTTTCGAGCCACCGGCCGGAAGTCCGCACCAGGACGCGGCTGCGCGCTCAGCCAGACGGAGCCCGGCGGTGATTTTGCGTAGCCCTGACGGGCCTTTCGACGTTTGTTCGTCGTAGGTCATTGGGGTTCCCCATGAGGGGAGGGATAGGCAAAGCTTCGCCGCCGCCCTTACGAGCGTTTTTTGTTGACATGATGCGGGAGGTCAGGCACAAGGGCGGTGAGTTTATTGACTTGTTTGCCTCTTGTGCATGACCGCCGCCCCTCTGGGTCGGCGGTTTTTCTTTGTCTCTGGGCCCTCCAAAAGAATCGATGGCGTATGGGACCGACATAATCGAGTCGGGTCAATACGTGCGCGCAAGTGCGCGTTACGCGCAACTGCGCGTAACGTGATTGCCGCAAGGACGATTAACGAACGGTTAACGTGGCGGTGGAAGGCGAAGGTCGGGCGGGATTAAGCCGCGACTGCAGTTGGCGCAAACTCAGTCGTCGCGCGCTGGGCCTTGCCGTAAATCGGCCGAAGGCCGGCATCAAGGAGGGTAAACACCAGATCGCTGATGGTCACGCAGCGCTCTTCTGCCTGGTTGCGAAGGGCCTCATGAAGGTCGAGGCCCAAGCACAGGTTGATGCGGCTGTGATCCGTGCCGAAACGGCTCGCGCGCCGCACTGTGGCGCTGCTGAGGACGGATAGCTGATCTTGGATGATAGGGGAGACGTTCAGGGAGACAGAACCGCCATTCTTGAACGCAAGCGTTTCCGCTGCCCGGCGAAGCTCGCGGGGCAGGCGAACACTGACACTGCGACCATTACGTTCAGTCATGCCGAACCTCCTCACAACCAATATGGCGTGAGCCGACTCAGCAAGCAAGGGCAAAGGGTCCGCGGCGTCAAAAAACGACGGTGAATCCCGAAGTTGCGGGCGTAGATTGTTCACACACATTAACCCGGCGGCTTCGCCTAGGAGGAATGTATATGCTGCCGTTTACACGATCGAGCGTCAGACGCAAGGGGTGACAAAAGCGGCGTGGCGTTGAGCGCCGCCGCGCGTCGCTTGTGACGAACGAGTCCGTTTGCGGAAAGGTAACATTCCACCTACAAGGCGTCGGCTTCAACGTATCGAAAGACCGTTGGAGCCTGGGGAGGGGTGCTGGCGTTGTCGGGCAGCGGCGGCGCGGATGCTTGGCGCGGTAATGAGGGACAGGCGCCATATGGCACCACGCAAAGAAGTCGATCCCGATGCCTGGCCGGAAGTCCAGTTCTTCGTTGAGAGGCTTATTGGCGCCCGCCATGCGGCCGGGCTTTCGCAACGGCAGCTAGCCGAGGTAACGGGCCTGGACGCCAGCTATATTGCTCTACTTGAGCGACGCCGTGCGAATCCCTCTCTGCAAGTCATGATTGTGTTGTCGAGGGCCGTAGGGGTGCCGCTCGGCCAAATGCTCCCAGGCCGTGTGGAGGGGGGCATGAAAACTGCTGCCGTAAAAGGGACGGAGGTTCACAATAATGACCGAGAAAACGAGCAATCGCATTAAGATCGACTTTGAGGCGTGGCCCGAAATTAAGCATATGTCTGAACAGCTTAAGAAGGGCCGCGAGAAAGTCGGCATGACGCAAGGTCAAGTAGCGGAAGCAATAGGGACGGCACAGACTTATATCGCATCCGTAGAGAACGGTTTTGGAAACCCCTCGGCTCAACTCCTGGCTCAACTGGCTAGGCTCTATAAAATCGCGCCGGGCTCGCTGTTCCCTAAAACGATAGTGAAAATGAGTCCCCTTATAGTTAAGCGCAACATTAAGGAGGTGTCGTCCAAGCCGCATAAACAATGATGCGGCTCGGACGAAGGATCACCGTCTTTTGTCGTCCAGGTCTTCCTTGGGAACATCGAAACCGATGGCAAGCAGTCCGCGCATAATTATAGCTCTTACGCTTGTGTTTTGCTCAGCTGCCTTTTTCTTAATTGCCACGTAAAGGTCGGGGTCGCAGTTGGCTAGGAGTTGCTTTGGCTTCTTCCTATCCGCTGTGTTCATGACTCATTATATTCCTTTCTTGCCACATATAGAATATAGGAACGAGCTGGGTCTTCACAGGTAGCGCCTCCCATTCCATCGGACCAGCACGGCGTCGTCGCCTCCGGCGCTTTGGATGCCGTCAAACGAATACCCAAGACGCATCAATTCCTCCAGGCTCGTGATGGCGCGCGCACGAATATCGAAGACTCGTGTTTGCTCTTTTCCACGTTCCTTGCCGCGGATGAGTAGCACCATATGAGGTTCGCCTCTCTCGGTCTTTCCTGTAGCGAGAAGCAGAGAGTCCGCTGGGAAGCCCTGCGCGATCAGCATATTGCGCATTGCCACACTGATTGACTTGCAGTCTCCGACACCGTTCTGGCGGGCGTCAGGGATAGCGGAGAGAGAAGCGTAATCGCTCCCGTCGACGACATAGGCAACAGACGCCATCAGGCTTGATCGCAGTTGTTCCAACAGGCGGCCGTCGCCGCTTTCGAACAGGACCAATTGAGTTGCGATGCGGATCGGTCCGCTCCCGCTGGATTCGGCGGCGTAATGCTCAGACGCAGCAACGGGGGTCGTGATCATGGCGCCAGCCATTACCACGGCTGCCAGAAGAGAAGAATTCGCCAGGAATTTTTGCATGTCCGTCTCCTTGAGTGGGGGTTCATCGCCAAGCGCGATATATATACATATATAGGTATATATCGAGTATGCAAGCCTTGCGACTATAAAAAACAAAAAAATGTAAGAGGAAAAATGCGGAAAAAGCCAATGATAACAGTGTGCGGATCAAAACGCCCTAGCTGATATATCAGCTAAGACCTAGCCACCGAACGGAACTCTCGCGTATAGGCCGGTTGGTTCGGGCTGGCACGGTGTCGGCCAAGGAGACTGCCGATGGTGACTGCTGGTCATAAATATCTGCATTCATGGCTGGTCGCGTTTGCGCTGCTGATTGTGGCCTTTTCTTTTGGTGTCGGACCGTCGCGGGTCGAAGCGCAGTCGATGACAGGCAACGAAGTTTGCCAGCCTCTTGACGCCGGTGAATATCGTGCCTGTTACGATAATCAGACTTGGACTGCTCAGGCAGGTCAAACGATAAGCGGAAAGATTACTCTTCGCGGACTTAATGCGAATTACGCTTCTCTGCAGTTTAACTCTTCCATTGGGCAGTTCAGCGCGAGCGGCCCACGCAATAATGACGCCTATATTTCGTCCGAAACCTCATTTACGTGGACGATACCTGCAAATGCTGCGCCCGGAACATACCCGGCTCGCGTTTTCTGGGACGGCCCCGACGACAATAACTGTCACTCAATGGGTTGTAGCACTACCTGGGCCGGAACAACTGGGGGCAATATCAGGGTTACAGTGACGGCTCCGCCATTGCCGCCTGCGCCCACCGCGGCAAACGTCTCCGTGTCGACCGGCCACAACCAAGCCGTCACCTTCAATCCGTCGATCAGCGGCGTTGCGGATCGGCTGCACGTCGGTCAGCCGGGCCAGGGCACCGCAGCCGTCGTCGGGATGCAGCTTCGCTACACACCGCCCAACGGTTTCTATGGCAACGCGACCTTCGCCTATTCGGTCGAAGGCCCTGGGGGTAGATCCGCCGATGCGATCGCGACCGTAACTGTCGCACCGCCGCCCGCGCCTACGGCGGGCAACATGACCGTCGACGTCGGCTATCAGACGCGGACGGTCATCACTCCGCCTACAAGCGGGGTGGCGAATTCAATTTCAGTCACCTCAACGCCTTCTAGCGGTCAGGCGGATTGGTTCTATCCGACGATCACATACACCCCGGCCAACGGCTTCTTCGGAAACGACAGTCTTCAGTATCGAGTCAACGGGCCCGGAGGTTCGTCGCCTACCTATACGGTGACGTTGAGGGTTGCCCCGCCGCCCGCGCCGGGCGCGGGGAACGTCAGCGCCAGCACCGCCTACCAGACTGCAACCAACATCGCCCTGACGCCGACTGGCGTCTATTCGTCAGTATCGAAGGTAACGGACCCATCGAACGGATCGGTCACGATCAGCGGGACGACGGCCACCTACACCCCGGCGGCTGGCTTCTACGGCACCGACACCTTCACGTACCGCGCGACCGGGCCTGGAGGAAACAGCCCGACGCGCACCGTGACGGTGACGGTCGGAACCCCGGCTGCGCCTACGGCGGCCAATCAAACTCAGCCGGTCGGATATGAGGCATCCGCCGCGTTCAATCTGTCGGTTGGCGGAGAATGGTCTTCGGCCTCCATCGTGAGCCAGCCCAGCAAGGGCAGTGTTTCGCTTTCGGGCGCGCGGGCCACCTATACGGCCGGCGCCAGTTCGCTCGGCTCCGACACCTTCACCTGGCGGGCGACGGGTCCGGGCGGCAACTCGTCTACTGCAACCGTCACGATGAACATTGCGAACCCGCCCGCGCCGGGCGCAGCCGATGTTAGCGCGAATGCTGTCTATGAGACGGCAAAGAACATCGCCCTTGCGCCCTCGGGCGTTTACACGTCGGTCGCGGTCGTTGCTCAACCCGGTAAGGGCTCAGTGACGATCACGGGCACGACGGCTCGCTATGTCCCGGCTGCTAGCTTCATCGGAACAGATACCTTCACGTATCGGGCGACCGGGCCTGGAGGCAACAGCCCGACGCGGACCGTATCGGTGACGGTGAGCGCCCCGCCTGCCCCTGGGGCGGCGGCCGTCACGGCGTCGACGGCCTATGAGACCGCGACGGATATTGCGCTTCAGCCGTCCGGCGTCTGGTCGTCGCTCGCCGTAGTGGCTCAACCGGCCAGCGGAACTGTGACGATCAGCGGCACGACGGCGCGGTTCACGCCCGCTGCGGGCTTCTATGGCACGGCGACGTGGACCTATCGCGCGATGGGCGCGGGCGGAAATTCCGACCCGGCCACGGTGACGGTGACGGTTGGGCTTCCGCCCGCGCCTGGCGCTGGCAATGTCAGCAGCTCGACGGCCTATGAAACGGCTGTCGCAATCCCGCTGACGCCGACTGGCGTGTGGTCGAGCATCGAGAAGATGAGCGACCCGGCCAACGGTTCGGTTTCGATCAGCGGCACGACCGCGACTTATACCCCGGCGCTGGGCTTCTACGGCACCAACACTTTCGGCTATCGCGCTGTCGGCCCCGGCGGCAACAGCGCCACGCGCACCGTCACGGTGACGGTGGCCGTTCCGCCTCCGCCGTTGGCCGCCGACGCGACCTTGAACACAGCCTACCAGACGGCGGGAACTCGCGTCCTGCCGGTTTCGGGCGTCCTGACCAGCGTCAGCATTGTGGATCAACCGGGCCGTGGCTCCGCGTCGATCACAGGAACGACGCTGACTTACACGCCTTCGGCCGGTGTCTATGGTGCCGACAGTCTGACGTATCGGGCCACTGGCCCCGGCGGATCTTCCGCGATCCGCACAGTGTCCATCGCCGTGGGCAACCCGTCAGCGCCCGGCGCGGCGAACATCAGCAGCTCGACGGCCTACAACGCGCCCAAGGCGGTTGCGCTTCAACCGTCTGGCGTCTGGGACTCGGTGAGCATCGTTGCTCAACCCAGCAACGGGTCTGTCTCGCTTGCAGGAACGACGGCGACCTATACGCCGACTTCTGGCTTCATCGGGACTGACAATTTCACGTATCGCGCGACCGGGCCTGGAGGTGACAGCCCGACGCGCACGGTTACGATGACGGTTGACGCGCCGCCTGCCCCTGGGGCGGCGGCCGTCACGGCGTCGACGGCCTATGAGACCGCGACGGATATTGCGCTTCAGCCGTCCGGCGTCTGGTCGTCGCTCGCCGTAGTGGCTCAACCGGCCAGCGGAACTGTGACGATCAGCGGCACGACGGCGCGGTTCACGCCCGCTGCGGGCTTCTATGGCACGGCGACGTGGACCTATCGCGCGATGGGCGCGGGCGGAAATTCCGACCCGGCCACGGTGACGGTGACGGTTGGGCTTCCGCCCGCGCCTGGCGCTGGCAATGTCAGCAGCTCGACGGCCTATGAAACGGCTGTCGCAATCCCGCTGACGCCGACTGGCGTGTGGTCGAGCATCGAGAAGATGAGCGACCCGGCCAACGGTTCGGTTTCGATCAGCGGCACGACCGCGACTTATACCCCGGCGCTGGGCTTCTACGGCACCAACACGTTCGGCTATCGCGCTGTCGGCCCCGGCGGCAACAGCGCCACGCGCACCGTCACGGTGACAGTCGCGCTCCCAGCCGCGCCTACGGCCGCCGACACGACGCTTTCGGCAGGCTTCCAGACGGCCGGAACCCGTGTCCTCCCGGTCGCGGGCGTTTTGACCAGCGTTAGCGTTGTCGATCAACCTGCGCACGGATCGGCGTCGATCACCGGAACGACACTGACCTACACTCCGGCGTCGGGCTATCATGGCCCGGATGCCCTGACCTATCAGGCGACAGGCCCTGGCGGCGCGTCTGCGGTTCGCAATGTCGCGATCACCGTTGCAACGCCCGGCGCTCCGACCGTCCAGAACGCCAGTCTGACGACGCCCTATGAGACGGCCGGTAGCGTGTCGCTGTCGGCAAGCGGCTTCTCGCCGGTTCTGTCGATCACCGAACAGCCGTCGCACGGCTCGGCGGTGCTTAGCGGCGCCAATGTCACCTACACCCCGAACGCTGGCTATTTCGGACCCGACGCCTTCAAGGTCGTGGCGACGAATGCCGGCGGAACGTCTGCGGCTGCGACGGTGAGCGTCACGGTCGGCCTTCCGGCCGCGCCGGGTCTGGTGAACGCCAGCCTGACGACGGCGTTCGAGAAGCCCGGCCATGTCGATCTATCGCCGTCCGGCGTCTGGTCGAGCCTTGAAGTAGTCTCGCAGGGCGCGAATGGGTCGGCTTCGATCTCGGGCCAGCGCCTAACCTACACCCCTGCCGCCGGCTATTATGGTGCCGATATCGTAACCGTCCGAGCCGTTGGGCCGGGCGGCGCTTCATCGACTGCGACGGTGGCCGTGACGGTCGCCGTCCCTGGCGCACCCGCTGTGTCGGCCGCCAGTCTGACGACGGCCTATGGAGTGGCCGGTTCTACTGATCTGATCGTCACCGGCGTCTTCGACCAGCTTGAGATTGTGACGCAGGGCGCGAACGGGTCGGCCTCGATCTCAGGCCAGCGCCTGACCTACACGCCGAACAGCGGCCACTATGGCGCCGACGTTGTGACGGTTCGCGCGGTCGGGCCGGGGGGCGCTTCTGCGCCAGCCTCGGTCACTGTAACGGTCGGCAATCCGCCTGCGCCGGTTGCGGCCGCGTCGCTGGATCTCGCGGTCGCCTATGAGACGGCCGGGTCGGTCAAGCTCCAGGCGTCGGGCGTGGTTTCTGGCTTCGTGCTGGCGAGCCAACCGGCGCACGGCACGGCGACGCTGAGCGGCGACACCGTGACCTACACGCCCGCCGCCGAGTTCTTCGGCGCGGACAGCTTCACGTTCCGCGCGACGGGTCCAGGCGGCGCGTCTGCGGCTGCGACGGTGAGCGTCACGGTCGGCCTTCCGGCCGCGCCAGTGGCGACGGCCGCCGTCATCGTGACGCCCTATGAAACGCAGGGCACGGTGAACCTGAGCGGGCAGGGGGTCTATTCGGCCGTTCAGCTCGCCAGCTCGCCCGCGCACGGCACGGCGACCATCAACAGCGGCGTGGCGACCTATACGCCGAACGCCGAGTTCTTCGGCTCGGACAGCTTCACCTTCACGGTGACGGGGCCGGGCGGCACGTCGGCCCCGGCGACGGTGAGTGTGACGGTCGGCCTGCCTGGTCGTCCGGTTGCTTCGCCGGATTCGATTGCGACCGACTATGAGACGGCCGGAACGGTGACGCTGCGCGCCACCGGCATTCACGACCGCTTCGCGATCATCGAGCAACCTAAGCGCGGCTCTGTGTCGCTGAGCGGCGCCGTCGTGACCTATACGCCCTCGGCGGGCTACTTCGGTGCGGATAGCTTCACCTTCACGGCCGAAGGCCCAGGCGGTGTGTCTAACCCCGCCACCATCGCCGTCACGGTTGGCCTGCCCGACGCGCCCAAGGCTGCCGATATTGCCGTTTCGACGGCGTATGAGACGGCAACGGATATTCCGCTTCAGCCTTCCGGTGTCTGGTCATCCCTAGCTGTCGTGGCGCAACCCGCCAGCGGGGCGGTGACGATCAACGGCACGACGGCGCGGTTCACCCCCGCTGCGGGCTTCTACGGCACGGCGACGTGGACCTATCGCGCGATGGGCGCGGGCGGGAATTCCGCCCCGGCTACGGTGACGGTCAACGTGGGCCTGCCGCCTGCGCCGGTTGCGGCCGCGTCGCTGGATCTCGCGGTCGCCTATGAGACGGCCGGGTCGGTCAAGCTCCAGGCGTCGGGCGTGGTTTCTGGCTTCGTGCTGGCGAGCCAACCGGCGCACGGCACGGCGACGCTGAGCGGCGACACCGTGACCTACACGCCCGCCGCCGAGTTCTTCGGCGCGGACAGCTTCACGTTCCGCGCGACGGGTCCAGGCGGCGCGTCTGCGGCTGCGACGGTGAGCGTCACGGTCGGCCTTCCGGCCGCGCCAGTGGCGACGGCCGCCGTCATCGTGACGCCCTATGAAACGCAGGGCACGGTGAACCTGAGCGGGCAGGGGGTCTATTCGGCCGTTCAGCTCGCCAGCTCGCCCGCGCACGGCACGGCGACCATCAACAGCGGCGTGGCGACCTATACGCCGAACGCCGAGTTCTTCGGCTCGGACAGCTTCACCTTCACGGTGACGGGGCCGGGCGGCACGTCGGCCCCGGCGACGGTGAGTGTGACGGTCGGCCTGCCTGGTCGTCCGGTTGCTTCGCCGGATTCGATTGCGACCGACTATGAGACGGCCGGAACGGTGACGCTGCGCGCCACCGGCATTCACGACCGCTTCGCGATCATCGAGCAACCTAAGCGCGGCTCTGTGTCGCTGAGCGGCGCCGTCGTGACCTATACGCCCTCGGCGGGCTACTTCGGTGCGGATAGCTTCACCTTCACGGCCGAAGGCCCAGGCGGTGTGTCTAACCCCGCCACCATCGCCGTCACGGTTGGCCTGCCCGACGCGCCCAAGGCTGCCGATATTGCCGTTTCGACGGCCTACGAAACGGCGGCTTCTGTGAAGCTGGACGGGACGGGCGTTTTCAACGCCTTCGTGCTGGCCAGCCAGCCACGGCACGGCACCGCTCTGTTGAACGGTGATGTCGTGACCTACACGCCCTCGGCGGGCTTCTATGGCTCCGACGCGTTCACCTTTACGGTGAGTGGCCCCGGCGGTGTGTCGGCTCCGGCCGCCATCTCCGTTACGGTCGGGCTTCCGAACGCACCGATAGCCTCGGCGGCCGCAATCTCGACGGCGTATGAGACGGCGGGTTCCGTGAAGCTGGGTGGGACGGGCGTTTTCGACGCTTTGACCCTAGCCAGCCAACCACGGCACGGCACAGCCGCATTGAACGGTGATGTCGTGACCTACACGCCTTCGGCGGGCTTCTATGGTGCCGACGCCTTCACCTTTACGGTGAGTGGACCTGGCGGGGTGTCGGCTCCGGCGACCGTCACGGTAAAGGTCGGCCTGCCCGCGATGGCGATCGTGCGCGATGTTCAGGTATCGACGCCTATGGACGTCGCCGTTGAGTTCTCGCTCGATGCCGAGGGGGTCTATTCGTCGCTTGAGGTTGTGACGGCGCCCGAACATGGCGCTGTGACAATCGAAGGCGAAACGGCGACCTATAAACCGTCCGCCGCCTTCTTCGGCACGGACACCTTCAGCTATGTCGCCGTCGGCCCGGCAGGGAAGTCGGAAGCAGCGACCGTCACCATAACGGTTGAAGGCGGCCCGCCGCCCGAGGCCGAAGATATGGAAAAGACAGGCCTGAGCGGTGAGCCTATCGTCTTTGACGTGACGCAGGGCCTGCAGGGTGGGCCCTTCACCGCAATCCGCCTACTTCCGGATAGCGACATCGCGTCAAATGAAGCGAGCGGTAGGGTTGAAGTGCAGGGTCTTCGGGTTGTCTTCACGCCAGCCGCTGGATGGACCGGCAACCGCACCTTCCGCATTGAGGTCCAAAACCGCTTCGGCTGGTCTGAGCCTGCTCGGATCACGGCGATTGTGAACCCTCGGCCGGTGACTGGCGAAACGATCGAGGTTGAGACGTGGGCGGGCCGGCCGGTGGAGGTCGACCTGACGCAGAATGCCAAGGGAGGGCCGTTCATTGGCGCCCAGCTGCTGTCCGCATCGACCGATCGCGCTGAAGTCGTCTTGGTGAGTGACGCTCCGCGTCACATGATCAAGGTGACACCAAAGGGTGCGGCTGGGGCCGTTGTGGAGGTTCGCTACACGTTGGCGAATGAGTTCGCGGTTTCGGCTGAGGGCCTTGTCCGAGTCAGGATCAAGGAGCGGCCGGACCCTTCGCGCAACGCGGAGGTGACGGGGCTGATCAACGCTCAAACGCAATCGGCCTATCGTTTCTCGGCCAGTCAGGTTTCCAACGTGATGCGTCGTCTCGAAAGCATCCACGGCGACCAGACGCGCCGCAACAATGTGGGCTTGTCGTTGGTGCCGATGGAACATCTGGAAGCCCTGCCGGGAGATAACCCGATTTCGGATCGCCAGCGGGACTACATGATCGCGGCGGGCATGGCCGAACACGTCGGCGGCTCTCAAGGCGAGGAACGTCCGAGCATGAACGGCGCTACCCGCGAAGGCAACCTCAGCTGGTGGGTGAGCGGGGCGATCGACCTGGGCCTCCACCGTAAGGGCGAAGACCGGGAAGGGTTCAACTTCACGACAGATGGCCTGACGGCTGGCGCTGACTTCGGCATCGGCGCCAAGTTGGTGCTGGGCGGCGGTATCGGTTACGGCCGTGACAGCAGCCGGATCGGCATAAACGGGACGGAGAGCAAGGCTGAAGCTTTCTCGGGCTTCGTTTATGGATCGTGGCAACCGCGCCGTGGCGCGTTTGTCGATGGCGTCGTTGGCTATACCGATATGGCCTTCAAGGCTGTGCGCTGGTCGGAAGAAGCTGGCGCGCACCTACTGAGCGACCGTGACGGCGAACAGTTGTTCGGCGCGGTTTCGGCGGGCTGGGAGCATCGCGGCCGCCGCCTCTATATCTCGCCCTATGGCCGTGTGGAGTTTGCGAACGTCACGCTGGGAGGCTTCACCGAAAGCGAAGCCGACCTGTGGTCGTTGGAATTCGAGACGCAGAAGTCTACACGCGTGATTGCAGCCCTTGGCGTTCATGGTGACTACCTGTTCCGCTGGCGATCCGGGGATCTGTCACCGACGTTCAGGGCGGAATACCGTCATGAACTGAAGAACAGCGGTTCAGCCGCGATCCGATATGCCGATTGGGACGATAGCCCCCGCTATGTCCTGGAGCCTTCCGCCTATGACGACAGGAACCTGGTCATGGGCGTGGGGGTGAAGTGGGAGAGCGTGAGCGGATCTCGGTTCTCAGTTGAGTATGAGGCTTCCGCTTTCAACCATACGGCTCAAAGCGGCCGGTGGCAGGTTTCCTACAGCCGAAAGTATTGATCACAGCATCGGGGCGGGCGGCTACGGCTGCCCGCCCCTTTGTCTTTCAATGGTCAGCATTGAACGACGCTCGATAGAGCGTCTTTTTTATTGCGTGGAGCTTGAAATTAGTTGATACTCTATAGGCTGTCGGGTAGGGCGGCGATCTGACGTGGAGTGCATGGTGGTCAGCCAGCACGAAGAACGCGACAATGACGCTGAAAAGCGCTCTCGTCTGCTGAAACAAATCGACCGGCTGATGGGGCCGACCTTCCTTGGCTGGTTGGTCGAACCTGATGTCATTGAGATCATGCTCAACCCTGACGGCCAGCTATGGGTCGAGCGGTTGGGCGCGGGTATGCGCGCCGAAGGCACGATGGATGCCGGCACTGCCGAGCAGATGATCAAGAACATCGCCTCCATCCTTGGCGAAGAAGTCACCAAAACCAATCCAGTCCTTGAGTGTGAGCTGCCTCAGACCGGCGAGCGATTTGAGGCGATCCTGCCGCCGCTCGTCCAGCGGCCGTCGTTTGCGCTGCGCCGCAAGGCAACTCGTGTCTTCACGCTTCAAAACTACGTCGAGAGCGGGATCATGACCCCCGCTCAGTGTGATGCGCTGAAGGCAGCTGTTGTCCACCGAGACAATGTGCTGGTCGTCGGCGGCACAGGTTCAGGAAAAACCACCCTAACTAACGCGATATTGCACGAAATCGCACAGACGATGCCTGATGACCGGATAGTTGTCATTGAGGACACGCGAGAGCTTCAGGTTTCATCGGCCAATGCAGTTTCGATGAAGACAAACGATTACGTCGACATCCAGCGGGCACTCAAGATCACTATGCGGATGCGGCCGGAACGGATCGTCGTAGGCGAGGTTCGAGGCGGCGAGGCCCTGGGCCTGATTAAGGCATGGAACACCGGCCACCCTGGCGGTGTCGCGACAGTTCACGCCAACGGAGCCCGTGAGGGCCTGGGACGTCTGGAAGACCTCGTAGGGGAGGCCCGCATTGGTGCGGCCCACAATGCAATTGCGGCGGCGATCAATCTTGTCGTCGTGATCGGTAAAACGTCGGCTGGTCGGCGGATTACTGAAATGCTGCGCGTCCATTCTCATGACGGGCGCGACTACAACACTTCAACCATAGCTGAATGAGAGTAAAAATGCTGAACACGTCCAAAGCGGCGCGTCCGTTCACTCGCAAAGAAGTCGTCATCGCCTGCGCGGCGGCGGCAGCTGTCTTGATCCTGCCTGGCCTTGTGGAAGCCGGGAGCGCGTCTACGGGCCTGCCGATCGAGGCCCCGCTTGAAAAGCTGAAGCAATCCCTGACTGGCCCTGTCGCCGGCGTTGTCGCGGTTATCGCCTTCTTCGGTCTGGGTTGGCAGCTCATCTGGGGCGGGGAAATGAATGACTTTAGCCGCAAGGCGGTGATGGGGCTGATGGGGATTTCCTTCGTCGTGGGCGCGTCCGCGGCCTACAACATCTTCTTCGGCTCCGGCGCTCTGCTCCCAGCGATCGGCTGACGCCATGCTGAACCACAACCCTATCCCAAGAGCGCTGCACCGCCCGATGATGGTGATGGGGTGCGAGCGTGTTCCAGTCCTGAGCCTCGCGATGATCTGCGGCGGCGGTGCGATCGCCGGTCTGATGCGGGCGAATGTCCTGACTATTGGATTGAGCGCCGCAGTCTTCGCGCTGGGGCTTTGGGGACTTCGCGAGATGGCGAAGACGGATCCGAGGATGTTCCAGGTCTTCATTCGCGCGTTCAAATACAAACACTTCATGGCGGCTCGCTCTACGCCGTGGTTTAGGAGGTAGTGGCGATGAACCTGCTGACAAATTACAGGCAGAAACCTCAGGGCTTTCCTGACCTTCTCAACTACGCAGCCCTGATCCATCCCGGCATTATCCTCGGAAAAAACGGGGCGCTGATCGCAGGCTTCTACTTCCGGGGCGAAGACCTGGCCGCCGCCACGCCTGAGCGGCGTAATCTGGTGTCAATCCGTCTCAATAATACCTTCGCCCGTCTCGGAACTGGCGTTGCGACTTGGGTAGAGGCCGCCCGCATCCCCGCGCCGGGGTATTCGCGAGAGGAGGATTCACACTTCCCTGATCCAGTTTCGCGGCATCTGGACAACGTGCGACGCGAGAAGTTTCTCGAAGATGATCGATACTTCGAGACGACCCAGCTTCTGATCGTTCAATACAAGCCGCCGACGGAAAAGAGCGAGCGCGTGAAGGGCTTTCTGTTCGGCGTGGCCGATGAAGCCGGAAAGATTGAGGAAGAAAACGGCGACCGTCACGTCAAGGAGTTTGAAAAGATCCTGGCGACTATTGAGGACGGCCTAGGGGATGTCCTGCAACTCCAGCGAATGTCGTCCTACACGGTGGAAGACCTGACGGGCCGGACGCTAACGCAAGATGACCTGCTGAACTATCTGAACTTCACCCTGACCAATCGTACTGATCCCGTGAACACGCCTCCAGGCGGGATGTATCTGGATACGACGATCGGGAGTCACGAGATCCGCAATGAGCGGGACTCGTTGAAGGTCGGCAATCAATATGTCGAGGTGGTGTCGATCGACGGCTACCCGGCAATGTCGTGGCCGGGCATTCTGCACGGTTTGAACAACATGGCGGTGTCCTATCGCGCCGTTTTTCGTTTTCTGCACCTAGATCAACACCGCGCTCTTGCCGAACTGAAGTCGGTCCAGCGTCGGTGGGAATCTGGCAAGCGGGGTTTTGTCGCCCAACTTATCGACAGCCAGAAAGCGTCGATTAACCGCGATGCAGCGTCGATGGCGGCCGAAGCCGAAGGGGCGGTCAACGACGAGAATAGCGGGCTGATGTCGCATGGCTTCGCTACGCCGGTCATCGTCATCATGGACGAAGATCTCAGCCGGGCGAAGAGACACGCGCGATGGGTCGCGACCAACATCGAGAAAATGGGATTCAACACCAGAGTCGAAGGCTATGGCCGCATTGACGCCTGGATGGGCTCACTGCCGGGCCACGTCGAAGCGAATCTTCGTCGGCCGCTGATCAGCTCCTTCAATTGGGCGGACCTTCTGCCGATCACGGCCATATGGCCGGGGGAGGAAACGAACCCCTGCGACTTCTACCCGCCCGCGTCGCCAGCGCTGTTCTACGCGGCGACAGACGGTCACACGCCGTTCCGGGGCAACCTCCACGTGGGAGACGTGGGTCACAGCGTGGTGATCGGCCCGACGGGGGCCGGCAAGTCGGTTCTACTTGCGTTCCTGGCATCGCAGTTCCGCCGCTATCGCAATGGGCGTGTCGTAGCCTTCGACAAGGGCGGGTCGCTCATGACCCTCTGTCTGGCGACGGGGGGCCGCTATTACAACCTCCAGCCGGGCGATGTTCGCTCGCCGAAATTCTGCCCGTTGCAACGGCTGAATGAGCCGGGGGAGATTGCCTGGGCCCAAGGCTGGATTTCGCGCTGTTTCGAGCTTCAGGCGAAGCGCGCCCCGACGCCTGCGGAGCGCGGATTGATCCTGGAACAACTGAAGCTGACGGCGAAACGCACGGACGGTCGCTCGTTGAGCAACTTCGTCGGTAGTCTGCGCGGCGTCAGCCAGGAAGTTGCTGCCGCGCTGGACTATTACACGATGTCCGGCCCGATCGGTGAAATGCTCGATGCCGAAGAAGACGAATTCGGCTCCGAGAACTTCAGTCTTGTCGAGGTCGAGCATCTGATGACGCTGGGCCAGGAGGCCCTTGGCCCTGTCCTCGACTATATGTTCCATCGGGTCGAAAGCGAGCTTGATGGCCGCCCTACGTTGGTCATCCTCGATGAAGCCTGGGCCATGCTGCAGCACCCCATGTTCCTCGACAAAGTAGCTGAGTGGTTCCGCGTTTTCCGTAAGCGGAATGCGGCGGTCGTGCTGGCGACGCAAAGTCTGGATGAACTGCGCGCCTCGGGCCTCGCTCAGCTTATCCAGGAAAGCTGCCTGACCCGGTTCTTCCTGGCGAACGAAAACGCGACAACGCGCGGCAATGATGCTGTGCCTGGTCCTCGAGAACTCTACGAGGCCTTTGGCCTGAACGACGCCCAAATCCAAACGGTGGCGGCTGGCCGAAAGAAGCAACACTACCTGCACGTGTCGCCGCTCGGCTCGCGTCAGATCTGGTTCAACTTCTCGTCTACCGAGCTGGCCTTCTACGGCGTGTCTTCCGACGAGGATAAGCGCCGTGTGACTCAACTGCGCGACCTGCACGGCGACAGCTGGCCGAACGTCTGGCTGGCCGAACGCGGATGTCCGCCGGTGCCTGACCTTGAAACCGAAAATGGAGCGATCCGATATGCTGCGTAAAGCTGTCACCTCTCTGGCCATCATCGCGGCTGTGTCTGGTGTCGCCATGCCCGCGCCTCAGGCCGATGCCCAGGCGATCTATTGTACAAACTGCAGTAGCCGCGTGACCCAGCTGCTTCAGCACGCCCAGCAGGCGCGCCAGATCACGATGCAGGTCCAGCAATTGCAGATGGAGGTCGCGCGCTATGAACAGATGGCCCGCGACGTGGTGAACCTGCCCGAGACGATGATGTCCGGCGTGATCCAGGACATCAGCAAGATCCACGCGACGATCGAACAGGGTAGGGCGCTGGCCTACACGGTGAAGAACCTCGACCAGGAATTCGCGTCTCGCTACGGCTCGCTCGATAGATACCGCAACAGCGGCTTCAATGCAGGCCAACTGGCCGGAAAATACGAGCAATGGGACGCCGAAACGACTGACGGTCTCAAGGGCGTCTATCGGACCCTCGGCCTTCAGGCTCAGGGCATGGTTGACGAACAAGAGTTCATGAACCGGCTTCGCCAGCGGTCGCAGTCGGCGCAGGGTCAGCGGGAAGTCGCGACCGTCGGTCACGAACTGGCCCTTGAAGGCATTGCTCAGATGCAACGCCTGCGTCAGCTACTCATGGTGCAGATGCAACAAGAGGCTCAAGCTACTCAGTTGCAGCAAGACCAGGCCGCCGTCTCGGCAGCACTTTCGGATCGGTTCTTCGGGGCCGAGCTGGATAATTCCTATAAAGCGAAGACATACTGATGCGCGCCCGTCTTTGTGGAATCGTCGGGCTGATTGTCCTGGCAGGCTGTGGGTCAGAACCGATAGCTGTGGAACAGCCGGATTTTTCCAAGGATCCGGAAATGCAGCGGCTCGTCGCGCAGGAAGCTGCTGATCGGGCGGCTCGTCAGGCTGAAGCCGTCAAGCCAGCGCCTGTCGTCGCCCCAGCGACCAATGCTGATGACGATCCCTTCTTCAACATGCCGGCGTCTGACTATCAGCCGAAAACCTACTGAGGCTGATATGGGATCGAGAAATCGGATCGTCTTTGGCCTAGCTGTAGCTGCAGCCGCCCTGGCGGCTGCCCCAGCCTTAGCTGCCGCGCCCTCAGCGGCTGGGCGCCTAGACGGCATTGTCGATATCTACATGAACGCGGCGGCGTCGTGGGAAGACGTTCTTCTCAGGGCCGCCTTGGGCATCTTTGGCATATTGGCAGTCATTGAACTGACATGGACGCTGATCGGACTAGCCCTAAGCAAGGCCGATATGGGCGACTACATATCAGAACTTGCGAAGAAGCTGATAACGATTGGCTTCTTCCTATTTTTGCTTACCTCAGCCGGGCCGATCGCACACGCGATCATTGATACTTTCCGACAACTCGGAAATGACGCAGCAGTTGCTGGCAATGGCTCGGGCGGGCTTCGGCCCACAGCACTGTTCGATGCTGGGATGAAGGCGGCCTGGGGCCTGTTCAACACCAAAACGGGTTTCGCGCCTGCCGAAATCGCGAAAGCCCTCACGCTGATGATCGCCGGGATTGTGGTGGTGATCTGCTTCTCGGTGCTGACCGCTTTCCTGATCGCGGGCCTGGTGGAGAGCTATCTCGTTACGGCGGCCGGGATGCTGATGTTCGGCCTCGGCGGATCGCGATGGACGAAAGATTTTGCAGTAAAGCAGCTCACATACTGCGTTTCGGTTGGCGCAAAGCTGTTGATTATACAACTGCTTGCCGGAACCGCTGAAGCTATGATGATTGGCTGGACTGGATCAGTCCAGGGCACGACTTTCGAGAACATCGGCGAAATCATGACGATTGTAGGTGCCTCGATTATTATGATGGCCCTCGTCATGACGCTGCCCAACATCGTGCAGGGCGTCATTAATGGCGCGTCGGCTGGAAACGGCGGCGTGATGGGCGCAGCGGCAATGTTTGCTGGCGGTGCGGCAGCGACTGGCGCCGCTCTCGCCGGGGGCGCCATGGGTGCTGGCGCAGCAATGAAGTTGGCTGGCGAGCAAGTGGCGGCCAAGCAGGCGAGCGGCGCCATCGGGGGCGGCTTTATGCAGAGTGCAGCAGGCATTGTCGGTCACACCATCAGCAACCTGGGCGCGGCGGCGGTCAGTGATGTCGGCGGCCGCCTTAGCGGCCGGGCGCGCTATGGCACGACGGGCGGCCGCATGGCGGATCAGATGAACAGCAAAGCCAGTGAGATGAAAGCTGGTCGGCTTAAGGCCGAGGCGGCATCGGCCGAAGAACAAGCTGATAGTGGCTCCAAAACCAAGGCCGACGGTAAGGCTGACGACGGAGCCAATAACAGCGCGCCCGACAGCGCAAACACCATTCGCGGCGGAGAGGGAGGTGGATCGGGCGGCTCGCCCGAGGCTGAAGGTGGCGGGGCACAAGATACTAGTGCGGCCGCTGAAGCCGAGGCCGCGCCGACCGGCGATGCAAGCGCTGGACCACGGCCTGAAATGGCGATGGCGATGGCGGGGGCCGGAGATTCGGGTTCGCTGTCTTCTAGTGGAGCGAGTGACGGTAGGGTCAGTGGAAGCGAGGTTTCGCCTTCGGATGCAGCCAGTCACCAACGGGCAGGTGAAAGCGGAGCGCCCTCGCCCTCCACAACTTCGCCTGCCCAGACCTCTCAGGTATCTCCAGCGTCACCATCATCTGATGCGAGCCCGACGGAAGGCCCGAATGGTCAGCTTGCCGGAGGCACTGCCCCCCAGCCTGCCCAGGTCAAAGATGGCGGCCCGAAGTCTAAGGCGGTCATGTCCGTTTCAGCGGCTGAAGCCGCCGAAATGGGAGCCTTTGAAGAAACCGCGCTTGGTTTGAATGACGTGACCAAGGCCACATTCTCGCAGAGCGAGCCTCCGGCGACGACCGCGCCAAGTCCGGCTCCAGCCAAGCCGATGGCAAGCCAGACACTGCCGGAAGCGCCGCGACGCAGCGGCCTGAAGCCAGGTTCAGCGCGGCGCAATGACGCTCTGCAGGGCCACAGCAGGTCCGAACGCTCGGTCCCCTCTCAATCCAATGAGCCTCCCAGCACGGACGAGACGCCGCTGCTGGAAGGCGATGACGACTAAGACAGGAAGCTTCAGATGAAGAGACCCACGACGAAAACCCGGCCGGTGAAGACCGGCGACCCCTACATTGATGGTCGCAACGCCTGGAACGAGCGCTATGGCGACCTGATTTCGCAGGTTCGCTCCTGGAAGATGATCGCGCTAGCGACGACGGGCGGCATGGTCGTTCTTGGCGGCGCCCTCGCATGGAACGCAAGCCAGGCTAGCGTCGTGCCCTACGTCGTCCAGGTCGACCAGATGAAGACCGTCCTTCCGGTTGGGCGCGCCGACCAGGCGCGGACGCCAGATGCAACGATCGTGAGAGCGAGCCTGCGAAACTGGATTGAGGAAGTGCGGACCGTCACGCCGGATGCCTATGCCCAAAGGCAACACGTCCAAAAGGCGTTCACAATGTTGGCGCAAGGAACGGAGGGATATCAGGTTGTCTACGAGAGCCTGATCGGTCCCAACAGCCCGTTTAAACGGGCGGCCAAGGAAACCGTCTCCGTCGAGGTCCAATCGGTGCTTCCTGTGGGCGGCGACTCCTGGCGCATCGAGTGGCAAGAAATCACTCGCGGCCGGAATGGCGAAGTCGCGAAGAGCGTTCCTTGGTCAGCGGTCGTTTCAGTGCGGCTTCAGCCGCCGAAGGACGAAGCCCAAATTCTCGTCAATCCCCTTGGCATCTACATCACCGGCCTGAGCTGGGCCGCCCGCGTTTAGGATTTGCACCATGAATAAGAAAGCTGTTCTGGCCGTTCTGGCCCTGAGCGCTGCTGCGACGGTTGCTCATGCGCAAACCGCCGTTCCCGCCTTGGACACCACAAACCCGGCCGGGGCCGCGCCGTCGCCAGCGTCGCCGGCGTCCCCGGCTGCTCCTGCGATGCCGACATATCCGTCGTATGCGCCGCCGCCCGTGCCTCTGATCCAAGGTGCGAACCCGAGGCTGACGAGCCGTGAGCGGGCGGGTCTGGACATTGCCGCGGGTTGGGCTGGGTCGACGGCCAAGCCTGCGACTGGCGCAGAAGGCACGGCCATGTTCACCTTTGGTGAAACGCTGCCGGCGATCGTTTGCGCGCCTTTGTTCGTCTGCGATATCACCCTCCAGCCCGGCGAAGTAATCAACGACATCAACATTGGGGACTCTACGCGCTGGCGGATCTCGCCAGCCAGCAGCGGGGCCGGTCCTGATGCCGCTACGCACGTTCTGATCAAACCAACGGACGCGGGTCTGACGACGAACCTGGTGATCACTACTGAACGCCGTACCTATGTGCTCAAACTTGTCAGCCATCGGACGGAATGGATGCCGCGCGTGGCATTCACCTATCCAGAAGACGTGCAACGGGAATGGGAGGCCTTTCTCGCGGCGCAGCGAGTTGAACAGAACCGCAACATGATCCGCGAAATGGCCGTGCAGCAGGCAACAGTCTTGCCAACCGGCGAGCCGCTTTCGAGCCTAGACTTCGGCTTCACCATTTCCGGAGACCGGGCGGCGTGGCGCCCGCTGCGCGTCTATTCAGATGGTCAAAAGACATACATCCAGTTTCCGGCCGAAATGGCCCAAGACGCAGCTCCGGTTCTGGTTGGTGTCGGCCAGGGCGACACTACGGAAATTCTGAACTATCGGGTCATGGATGACCGTTTCGTGGTCGACCAAGTGCTGAGCCATGCCGCTCTAATCAGCGGCGTCGGCCGTCATCAGGCACGGGTGGACATTAAGCGGGAGGGCGGCCGTTGACCTGGTTGACCGGCGCTGTCGCCGGCCTTTGCCTTTTTGGTGGCGCTGATCAGGGCGGCTCCTATGCCGCCCCCATGCACGAAAACGACGCTGCACAGGTGGCGCGGATCGTGACTGAGCGCTTCCATGAGGAGTTTCCGGCCGCCGCGACGGAAATCCTGCTTGTCCCGACAGACGGGTGCGCGAAAGGAGACACCTTCTCGCCCGCCATCACGCGCGAACTGCGATCAGCGGGCTTTGCCCTGGCCTCCTCGCGCGAACTGAGCCCTCAGTCGCACGTCGTCCGCTATCAGCTGACGAACGACCAGAAGCGCGGGGTTTTTCTGCGACTCTTCATTAACGACACCGAAACGGCCCAATACTTCGCACGGAGAGCCGACGGCCTGCTGGCTGTTGGTGGCCCGATCACCCAACGGAGGGCGCACCAATGAGCGACATGGAAACCGATCCCGATCTCTCCCCCGACAAGACGCCGGGCATTCTCGACGGTGGGGCAGGGGACACCACGAAGACCGACAACCGGAAGCGGCCGCTTCTGGTCATCGGCGTGGTCGGGGTGGCCTTCTTCGGCCTGATCGCGGTTACGCTTGCCAGCACCGGCAACCGTGAAGGTAAGGCAGGGATTTTTGCCAAGGGCTCGAAACAGGATGCTGTCGCTGAAAGCAACGATGGCGCGGCCGCGGTTCTGAAGGACGCCCCGCTAACCGGAGTGGTAGCGACGACGACAGGCGACCCATCGGACATTGTTCTGGTTGAGGCGCCGATTTTCGACGCCACCGGCGGTCAGTCAGGGCAGCCGACGTATCACCCCAGCGGTCAGGCTGGCGGCGGCGAAAGCCGATATGCGCAGGCCTGGATGCAGTATGACCGCGACCGCGCCACCGCGATTCAGACCCGGATGCAGCGAGGCATGGAAGCGATCTCCGGGGAGACGAGCGTTCAAGCCGGAAGACGAGGGGCTGGCGGTGGCACGCCATCCGGCGCGGCCGCTGATCCCTACTCCGAAATCTTGAAGCAGCTGGCCGCCGATGCCCCTGCCGCGCCTCCGACCGGAAGTGCAAGCGACAGGGGCGGGTTAGGAACGGCCATGATGGGCGACGATGACCAAAACCGCCAGCGCGACAAGGAAGCCTTTGTTCGCGGATCCGGCGGCCGGTCGCCCTATGCGGAAGGACGGCTTCAGGGTCAGGTTTCGCCGTTCGAGGTGAAGGCAGGAACCTACATCCCTCTGGTGTTTGTGGGAGGCGTGAACAGCGATCTTCCTGGACAGGTAGTGGCGCAGGTTAGCCGGAACATCTTCGACACAGCAACAGGCCGCTATCTGTTGATCCCGCAGGGAACCCGTGTGATCGGCAGCTATGACAGCCAGGTCACATACGGCCAGTCGAGGGTGTTGATCGCCTGGAACCGGATGATCTACCCGGACGGTTCGTCTATCGACATCGGCTCGATGTCAGGGACTGATCGGGCGGGGATGGCTGGCGCGCGGGACCAGATCAATCGCCACCACTTCCAGACCTACGGCAATGCTGTCTTTCTCAGCATCTTCAGCGCCGGCGCCCAACTTTCACAGCCTCAATCAGCGAATGGAGAGAACATCACGGCGGGGCAAACTGTCGCCGCTGAAATGGGACGTCAGTTGGGCCAGTTGGGTATGGAAACAGCGCGGCGGGGTATGAATGTTCAACCGACGCTGCAAATTCGACCTGGTTTTCAAGGTAGTCTGCTCGTGCAACAAGATCTGATATTGCGTGAGTGGCGGCGGCGCTGAGAGCGTCCGTCAACTAGCTTTTCGTGGTTCTACCCGCCACGAAAAGGCGAGCCTCAGACTGACCATTGAGGCGGGGTCAGCATTCAAAGTGTGATGCCGAGGGCCAGCTGAAAAGCTGGCCCTTTCGCTTGTGCCGTCGTCAGCGCTGATATGAAGAGCCCTGCGACATACAATCAGACTGTCGGTCAAACCGATTGCGACGGCGGGGGCTCCCGTCAGTGTTTAGTTGGACGGTTCGCAAGCCTGTCTTTCAACTCGGCAGCAACCATTGCCAGAACTGCATCGTCTGGGATTTGCTCAGTCTCAATGTCTGCCGGGATGTCTTTGAGATCGAGGACTTCACATTTCGCCTTGGGGCCGAGAGTCGCTTGGGTGAGCCGTTCCAGCCTTGCTTGGACGATGCCCCAAACGGCCTCAGAAGGAGCATAAAACCTATACACCCGTATGGGCCTCGTGGATGTTTCGAGGACCACCAAAGCCATGTTGGGTTCCATGCTCTTCTCTCCCGCGCAGAGCCTGAATTTCACAGATGCGGTTTCATGGCGTTAGCCTGAAGGGCATCTTCGAGCATGTCGGCCGCCTCGATCAAATCTATCAACCGCGCCGTGACACCAAGCAACACGCCATAGCTTGATCGGGCTTCTTCGCCAGCGATCGCAGCGGCCTTGATTCGTTGGCATGTGCGAAGATTTACACAGGTCAGTCTGGCGACTTGCCCAGGCCAATCTTCGCCATACATGGCTGTCGCGAGGGCGTTGAGGCGCGCGGTCGCCCCGGTCTGAAAATCAACGGCGGTCATTGTCGCTCCAATCAGGCTTCGCCAATATCTTCTGAAGCCGCAGCGCATCCTTTAGGTGTTCGCACCGTTCAGGGTTCAGAGGGAGTTCCGGTGGCGCTCCGGGCCATCCCATTGGATCTTCGCCAAGCTTCAACCCCACCCCGTGCAAAGCACCAACGATTTGCTCCCTGGTGTGGCGTCCAAGATTGAATGCCCGAAGGATTTCATCTGGTCGCGCTATCGCCACATCACCTACGCGCGCCCACCCCATGTTGCGAGCGGCATTTCGGGCGCGAGTAGGTAGTCCTAAGCTTTCAATGGGCTGGTCAAAGAGACGCCAGCGCTGCGCCAAATCATGCCATGTGTAGCCAGGGAAGGGGCTTGAGCCCGCAGCTCCTAGCGAAGAGCATTCGCCCCCTTGCAATTCCCCGGTCGTCATTTCTGCTCTCTCACAGGAATCGTCACCAAGCAGGTGTTCACATTCGTTCCGACACTGCTGAATGACCGTTCCGGCAGATCTATAATCCTGCCGCCTGCAGCGTCGACGGCCGAGCGCAACGCGACCGTTGCCGCGTCTTCGCGATATGCGACACCGGCCGCCATGATGGCAACCAGGAGTCCGCCGGGCGCCACAAACTTTAGGGCGTGGCGCACATGGTCGACATCACGCCCGCGGCAGAATGGCGGGTTCATCACGACGCGATCGTAACGGCCGATCATCTCCGGCGTCAGCTGTAAGAAGTCGTCCTGCAGAACGCGTGTGAAACGACCACTGCTGGCCAGCTCGGCCGCGAAAGCAGACTGGATCTCAACGGCGGTGACAAGCGCGCCTGCCTCGGCCGCCGGATAGGCGAGGGCGCCGGTGCCAGCGCTGGGCTCCAGGACCGTCATGCCTCGCTGTATCTGGCTGTCGGACATGACGCGCTCGACCAGGGCCTCGGGCGTGGGAAAGAAGCTGAACCCTGTCGCTGGTGCGCGAGACGTGACGGGCCCGCTGGCGTCGGCCGAAGCGTCGCCCAGCGCCGCGCCGTAATGCTCGGCCAACTGAAGGTTGATCATCTGCACCAGGTCGTCACGGAGAAACCAGATGTGGGCGTTTCCGTTCTTG
Source organism: Brevundimonas olei (assembly GCF_037055245.1). Classification (GTDB taxonomy): domain Bacteria; phylum Pseudomonadota; class Alphaproteobacteria; order Caulobacterales; family Caulobacteraceae; genus Brevundimonas; species Brevundimonas olei. Next base: position 707 of record NZ_CP146370.1, on the reverse strand, counting down.
AAGGTCCGCACCCGAAAATATTGATCCTCGACGGTGAAGGCAGCTCTCTCAAGGCCTCTGGGCCGCGCGCGATCGATGACGCCGACGATGCCTTCGCCTCGATCGGGATGCTGCTTGCCGTCCAGCACATAGAAGGCTCGCTCCACGTCTCGCAGGATGTCGTCTTTGCGCTGCCAGTGGTTCCACGACCCGTATTCCGAAAAGGCCGCGTTCAGAACAATGCGCGCTCCGATCTTGAAACCGTCATGCGACCGAAAGCGGCGATCTAGCCTGGAAAACGCCGTCGCGATTCCGCGCCGGAAGATCGTGCCGGCATCGGCAAAAAGGCCCTCCATCGTGGCCCGGCAATTCTCCGCTGTCGCTGGCGGGGGGTTCTCGTTCACCTGCTGAGCGAATTGCTCTTTCGCCGTCGCATCCATCAGCCGTTCAAGGCCGCTCATCGCCATCAGGGAGCGCCAGGTCACGCGGTCGGCGTGTTTGGTGATCGCCGCCATGAAGGCTGTCTTTTCATCGCGAACGCTGGTCAGGACGTCCAGGGCGGAGCGGTCGATAAACGACCAGGACGGATCATGCGCGCCCGCCTGTGCCAGATGGCCGAACCCTTCCTTTATGGTGTCGTAGGCCCGCTCGAAGGCTTTGATCGCCGCTTGGCGATGGGCGTCCATTTTCTCGATCGGAGCGGACAGGGCGAGAGAAGTGCCGATCAT
>NZ_CP146369.1:300000-435000 GCF_037055245.1 Brevundimonas olei | reverse complement strand
CAAAAAGACCGCAGATGTCAGTGTCGACTGATAAACCCCGAAGGGTCATCGCTAGGACACCGCCGCCTGCGTTTCTCTTTCCAGATCAACGATTTCAAAGACCGGAGGCCGGAGCCTCGTCAGACCGTTTAGCGCCGGGTCCGCGGCGGAGGCGGCTATCTAGCTGCCCCAGTTTTCCGTGTCAAGCAGTTCTTTTTAAAGAACTTTCTTTTCACGAAACCGCTCCGGAAGGAACGGCGGAGGCGGCTATCTAGTGAGAGCCGATCTCCTTGTCAACCAGACCTTTCAGCCTTTCTGCTTTTTCCGAAACCGAAGTTCCGAAGGCCGCAGAAAACCGCCGAGAAAACCGAGAGGCTATCCCCCAACTCAATCCAGCGATTCGATTGAAGCGCGGAACCTAACCGATCCAACCATCCGAAGCAAGGCGCTTTTGCAAACCCTCACCCCAGACAAAACCCCGAAAAACCAGTCTCCGAAGCCCGTCGGGCCAGCCCGTCTCCGAGCGAGGCGGCGATATACGTCCCGATTTTCCGCAGAGCAAGCCTCTTTTCACAAAAAGTCCAAGAATCTCAACGAACCCGAGTCGCTCGCGCCTCAATCCGCAACGCCCCCTCGCGTATGCGCGCGTTTTTGCTTGTTCGAGATCAACATCTGAAGGAGTGGAATTTTCACCCCTCCCCGCCGAGTTGGAGGCGAATTTTATCGCTCAATCGCCGTCAAACTTCATTCCGGCGGTGCTTTCTTCCACATTTCTCTTCCGGGCGGTTGCGCCGCAACATTTAGCGAGGCATAAGAGCGCCAGTTCGAAAGGTCTGTCCTTGTCCCACCGCGCCGCCATCGCTGCGATCCTGAGCCCCGCGCAAGCGGCGGCCGATCTGCGCGTGCTGTCGCTGGGCGTACTCCTTCTCTCGGTAATTCTCATTCCGCTTAGCCAAGCGGTGTGGATGCCTGCGACCTGACCTGAACCCAGCCAGTTTCGCCCATTCACCCCGCTCCGGCCCCGGACGCGGGGTTTTTCATGTGCCCCCCATCACCGACAGGCAAGAACTTCCAAGATTTCGATGACACAGCCTTCCAACAGCACGAAACGTCCCAACAGCCGCTCTGCGGCCGTCACCCAAGGCCCGAACAGGGCGGCGGCGCGGTCCTATCTGCGCGCAGCGGGGATGCAGGACGCCGACTTCGACAAGCCGATGATCGGCATCGTGAACACCTGGTCGACGGTCACGCCCTGCAACATGCACCTGGACCGTCTGGCCAGGGACGTTCGCGCCGGCATCATCGCGGCGGGCGGCTATCCGGTCGATTTCAACACCATCGTCGTCACCGACGGCATCTCCATGGGCACGGCGGGGATGAAGGCCTCGCTGATCAGCCGCGAAGTCGTCGCCGATTCCATCGAACTGGCCATCGAGGGGCATCAGCTGGACGGCGTCGTCTGCATCGTCGGCTGCGACAAGACGATCCCTGCAGCGGCCATGGCCCTGGCCCGCATGGATATCCCCGGCCTGGTCTATTACGGCGGCACCATCCTGCCCGGCGTGATCGGGACGAAGGAAGTTTCGGTGCAAGAGGTCTTCGAGGCCATCGGCGCCCATGCCGCCGGCTCTCTGGACGATGCGGGCCTGAAGGCGGTCGAGAGCGCGGTGTGCCCCGGCGCCGGCGCTTGCGGCGGCCAGTTCACCGCCAACACCATGGCCATGGCCCTGTCGATGATGGGGATCAGCCCCATGGGGGCCAATGACGTGCCCGCCGTCGATCCGTCCAAGGGCGCGGAAGGCGAGCGCTGCGGCCGCCTGATCGTCGAGCGCGTCTTCGCCGGCGACACGGCGCGCAAATACATCACCAAGGCCAGTCTGAAGAACGCCGCCGTCGCCGTCTCGGCCTCCGGCGGATCGACCAACGCCGTCATGCACCTGACCGCCATCGCGGCCGAGGCGGGCGTCGACTTCGGCGTCGAGGACTGCCACCAAGCCTGCGTCGAGGCGCCGGTCATCTGCGACCTGAAGCCGGGCGGACGTTTCCTGGCCTCGCACCTGTATGCGGCCGGCGGCACGCGCCTGGTCGCCCAGCGTCTGGCCGAGGCGGGCAAGATCGCCAACGTCCCGACCGTCTCGGGCCGCAGCCTGTTCGCCGAAGCGGGCGACGCCGAGGAACAGCCCGGCCAGCAGGTCGTGACCGATTTCGAGGCCCCGGTCATGGCGCGCGGCTCCTACGCCGTCATCTATGGCGATGTCGCGCCGGAAGGCGCCGTCATCAAGCTGACCGGGCACAAGGTCGATCGCTTCGAAGGTCCCGCCGCCGTGTTCGACTGCGAGGAAGACGCCTTCCACGCAGTGCAGGACGGCTCGGTCGGCGAAGGCGACGTCATCATCATCCGCTACGAAGGCCCCAAGGGCGGGCCTGGCATGCGCGAGATGCTGCAGGTTACCGCCGCCCTGAAGGGCCGCAAGGTGGAGAACGTCGCCCTGCTGACCGACGGCCGCTTCTCGGGCGCCTCCTACGGCTTCGTCGCGGGCCACGTCTCGCCCGAGGCGGCGGCGGGCGGCCCCATTGCTCTCATTCGCGATGGCGATCCGATCGTCATCGACGTCACCAACCGAAGGATCGATGTGCTCGTCGATCTGGAGGCGCGCCGGGCGGATTTCGCCCCCAACCGTATCCGCCCGGCGCAAGGCGTTTTCGCAAAATACCGCGCCGCCGTCGCCTCCGCCTCGCAAGGGGCCGTGACCATTCCCAATCCGCCGCCGGCCCAGATCCCCGCGGATCTGGCCGCCCGCTCCACCGAAACCGCCGCTTCCTAAGGACGTCCTCCATGGCCATCACCATCTACACCAATGAAGACATCAAGCCGGGCGCCATCGCCGGCCAGCGCATCGCCGTAATCGGCTATGGCTCGCAAGGTCGCGCTCACGCCCAGAACCTGAAGGATTCCGGCCACGACGTGGTCGTCGGCGTTCGCCAGGGCGGCACAGGCTGGAAGCATGCGACCGAAGACGGCCTGGCCACGGCCGAGCCGGCCGAGGCCGTTCGCGGCGCCGACATCATCGCCATCCTGACCCCCGACATGGTCCAGAACGAGGTCTATCGCGACGTCATCGAGCCGAACGCCAAGCCGGGCGCCGCCCTGCTGTTCGCCCACGGCTTCTCGATCATCTACGACCGCATCACCCCGCGCGACGACATGGACGTCATCCTGGTGGCGCCCAAGGGTCCGGGCGATCTGGTCCGCCGCGAGTTCGCGCGCGGCCGGGGCGTCCCCTCCCTGTTCGCCATCGAGAAGGATGCGACCGGCAAGGCGCGCGACCGCGCCATGGGCTACGCCAAGGGCATCGGCGGCGCGACCGGCGGCCTGCTTGAGACGTCGTTCCGCGAAGAGACCGAGACCGATCTGTTCGGCGAACAGGCCGTCCTGTGCGGCGGGGCCAAGGAACTGGTCATCCAGGGATTCAACACCCTGGTCGAGGCCGGCTACCAGCCCGAGATCGCCTATTTCGAATGCCTGCACGAGCTGAAGTTGATCGTGGACCTGTTCTACGAAGGCGGCATCTCCAAGATGCACCACTTCATCTCGGAAACGGCCAAATGGGGCGCCGTGGCCTCGGGGCCGCGCGTCATCACCGACGAGACCCGCGCCCGCATGAAGACCGTGCTGGACGAGATCCAGAGCGGCCAGTTCGCGCGCGAATGGATCGCCGAGAACGAGGCGGGCAAGCCGAAATACGAGGCCCTGCTGACCGAGGACCGCTCCAGCCAGATCGAACAGGTCGGCGCCCGTCTGCGCGACCGCATGGCCTGGCTGCAGACGGCCAAACAGGCCGCCGCCTGACCCTCTGTATATATAAAGAGAGACTGACCCGATGAGCGCCGCCGCGCCCGCCTTGAAAACCGCTTCCGCCCCGGCCGTCATGACCGGTGCGCGCCTGCTCGTCTCCAGCCTGGAGCGGATGGGCGTGGAGGTGGTGTTCGGCTACCCCGGCGGCGCCATCATGCCGATCTACGACGCCCTGACCGGCTCGTCGCTGAAGCACATCCTGGTGCGCCACGAACAGGCCGCCGCCTTCGCCGCCGACGCCTATGCCCGGCTGAGCGGCAAGGTCGGGGTCTGCATGGCGACCTCCGGCCCCGGCGCCACCAATCTGATCACCGGCATCGCCAACGCCATGATGGATTCGGCGCCGATGGTCTGCATCACCGGCAATGTCCCTCAAGGGGTCATGGGCACCGACGCCTTTCAGGAGATCGACATCCTGGGCGTCACCCTGCCGATCGTGAAGCATTCCATCCTGGTCCGTGACGCGGCCGAGATCCCGGCCGCCATCGAACAGGCCTTCCACATCGCCGCCTCGGGCCGTCCCGGTCCTGTGCTGGTCGACCTGCCCAAGGATGTCCAGTTCGCCGAAACGGTCGCGCCCTTCGGCTTCAACATTCCCAATGAGACGACCGAGGCCGACCCCGACGCCATCGCCGAGGCCGAGCGCTTCATCCGCGCCGCCCAGCGCCCGCTGATCTACATCGGCGGCGGGGTGAAGATCGGTCACGCGACCGAAGCCCTGCGCGCCTTCGCCGAGACCACCGGCATCCCCGCCGTCGCCACCCTGAACGCCCTGGGCACGGTGCCGACCGACGCCCCCGGCTTCCTGGGGATGCTGGGGATGCACGGCGCGCGCGCGGCCAATGAGGCGGTTCAGGCGTCAGACCTGCTGATCGTCATGGGCGCCCGCTTCGACGACCGCGCCACCGGCAAGCTGGCCGAGTTCGCGCCCCACGCCCGCGTCGTCCACTTCGACGTCGACGCCTCCGAGATCGGCGAGCTGCGCGAGACCCACGTCCCCGTCGGCGGCGAGATCCGCCCGGCCATCGAGTCCCTGACGGCGCGCATGGCGGCCGCTCCTCTGGCCATCGACCCGTGGGTCATCCGCTGCGCCTCGGCGGCCGAGCGCCACGCCGCCCGCTATGACGCGCCGGGCGACGGCGTCTACGCTCCCGCCCTGCTGAAGCAGTTGTCCGAAATGGCGGGCGACCGCTTCGTCGCCGCCTGCGACGTCGGCCAGCATCAGATGTGGGCCGCCCAGCACTGCCGCTTCGCCCGGCCCGAAGCCCACATCACCTCGGGCGGTCTGGGGGCCATGGGCTTCGGCCTGCCCGCCGGTCTGGGCGCCCAGATGGCGGACCCCGAGGCGGTCGTCGTCACCATCGCCGGCGACGGCGGCTTCATGATGAACGTCCAGGAGCTGGCCACCCTGCGCCGCTACGGCGTGCCGCTGAAGATCGTCCTGCTGGACAACTCTTCGCTGGGTCTGGTCCGCCAGTGGCAGGAGCTGTTCTTCGCCGAGAACTATTCCGAGATCGACCTGTCCGACAATCCGGACTTCGTGAAGGTGGCCGAAGCCTTCGGCGTCGAGGCCTTCCGCATCGATCGCCGCGACCAGGTCGAGGCTGGTCTGGCCCGGCTGCTGGCCGCCGAAGGCGCCTGTCTGGCCCACGTCGTCATCGACCCCAAGGAAAACGTCTGGCCGCTGGTGCCGCCGGGCAAGAGCAACGCTGAAATGATGGAAGGCGCATGAAGATGAGCGACACCATTCACATCCAGATCGACCGGGCCGACGGCTCGCTTCAGCGTCTCATCGGCCTGGTGGAGCGCCGCGGCTTCCACATCGACGGCATCAACATGGCGGATGAAGGCGCGATGCGCCGCATCGCCCTGACCGTTCGCGGGCGCGACGCCGCCCGCTCCATCGACACCCTGGGCCGCCAGATCGACCGCCTGATCGGCGTCGCGCGCATCCAGGCCCAAACCTTCCAGTCCGAGGCCGCGTAATGTCCCGAGTAGACCGAGTATCCAGAACCGCCGAGATTGCGGCCGATCCCAACCGGGTCATCATCTTCGACACCACCCTGCGCGATGGCGAACAGGCGCCGGGCTTCTCCATGTCGGCCGAATCCAAGCTGAAGATGGCGCATGTGCTGCGCGACCTGGGCGTCGACGTGATCGAGGCCGGCTTCGCCGCCGCCTCGCCGGGCGACGAGGAATGCATCCGCCGCGTGGCGGGCGAGATCGAGGGACCGGTCTTCGCCTCCCTGTCGCGCGCCAACGAGAAGGACATCGACGCCTCCTTCCGCGCCCTGGCCCCGGCGCCGAAGTCGCATCGCCGCTGCCACGTCTTCCTGGCCACCAGCCCGATCCACCGCTCGGCCAAGCTGCGCATGAGCACCAACGAGGTGCTGGCCACCATCTCGCGCACGGTGGAATACGCCGCCTCGATGTTCGACGACGTGGAGTTCTCGGCCGAAGACGCCTTCCGCACCGAACCCGAGTTCCTGGCCGAGGCCCTGATGGCCGCCGCCGACGCGGGCGCCCAGACGCTGAACGTACCGGACACCGTCGGCTACGCCACGCCCGAGGAATCGCGTCAGCGCTTCGCCTATCTGGACGGGATCATCCGCCCGCGTCACGCGGACATCATCTTCTCGTCCCACGCGCACAACGACCTGGGCCTGGCCGTCGCCAACTCCCTGGCCGCCGTCGAGGGCGGAGCGCGCCAGATCGAGGGCGCGATCAACGGCATCGGCGAACGGGCGGGCAACGCCTCGGTCGAGGAAGTCATCATGGCCCTGCGCACCCGCGCGGACCGCTATGGCGTGACCATCGGCTCCGAGAGCCGCCACCTGGTGCGCGCCTCCGAGACCCTGCGCGAAGTGACCGAGACGGTCATCGCCCGCAACAAGGCCATCGTCGGCCTGAACGCCTTCGCCCACGAGGCCGGGATCCACCAGCACGGCATGATGGCCGACGCCCGCACCTACGAGATCATGCGTCCCGAAGACGTCGGTTTCGAGGGCAGCTACTTCGTGCTGGGCAAGCATTCCGGCCGCCACGCGGTCGGTAAGCGGGCCGAAGCCCTGGGCCATGTGCTGGACGGCCAGCGCCTGGCCGACGTCTTCGCCGGCTTCAAGCGACGCGCCGATGAGATCGGCGAGATCAACGACGCGGAACTGACCGCCATCATTGCGGCCGTGACGGCCCAGGCAGGCGCCTCCGCACAAATGGACAAGACCTATGCAACCGCTGGCTAAGAACATCTGGATCAATGGCGAACTGACGGCGTGGGAGAAGGCCACGGTTCACGTCATGAGCCACGCCCTGCACTACGGCACCTCGGTTTTCGAGGGCATCCGCGTCTATGACACCCCGAACGGCCCGTGCGGCTTCCGCCTGACCGACCATATCCGACGCCTGTTCGACAGCGCGCGCATCTACCACTTCCCCATGCCCTACACCGAGGACGAGCTGGTTCAGGCCTGCAAGGACGTGGTCCGCGCCGAGGGTCTGCGTTCGGCCTATCTGCGCCCGCTGGCCTTCCTGGGCGAGTGCGGCATGGGCGTCAGCCCCTCGGCCGAGGCGATCCGCAGCGATGTGATGATCTCGGCCTTCGCCTGGGGCGCCTATCTGGGCGAAGAGGCGCTGGAGAAGGGCGTCGACGCCTGCATCTCCAGCTGGAACCGCGTGGCGCCGAACACCGTCCCGGCGGGCGCCAAGGCGGGCGGCAACTATCTGTCCTCCTATCTGATCGGGCGCGAGGCCCGCGTGCGCGGCTTCGGCGAGGGCATCGCCCTGGGCGCCGACGGCCTGCTGTCCGAGGGCGCGGGCGAGAACCTGTTCATCGTCAAGGACGGCGTGTTGATGACCCCGCCCGCCGCCGCCTCCATCCTGCAGGGCATCACCCGCGACAGCGTGATGAAGCTGGCGCGCGGCCTGGGCTATGAGGCGCGCGAACAGGTGCTGCCGCGCGAGGCCCTCTATGTCGCCGACGAGGTCTTCATGACCGGCACGGCGGCCGAGATCACCCCCGTCCGCTCCATCGACGGCATCATGACCCGCGCAGGCGGCCCCGGCCCGGTGACCAAGGCGGTCAACAAGGCCTTCCGCGGCCTGTTCGACGGCACGACGCCCGACCGCTACGGCTGGCTGGAGCCGATCGGCGAAACCACCGCCGGCGCCGCCGCACAGGAGCGCGTGCATGAGCCGGCCTAAAACCCTGTATCAGAAGGTCTGGGACCGGCACGTCGTCGTGCCGGAAACCGCCGAGACGCCGGGCGTCATGTATGTGGACCTGCATCTGGTCCACGAAGTCACCTCGCCACAGGCCTTCTCCGAAATCGAGGCGCGCGGGCTGAAGGTCCGCCGCCCCGACCGCACCTTCGCCACTCTGGACCACTCGACCCCTACCCTGCCCGCCGGGCCGGATGGCCAGCGCCCCTATGTCACCGAACAGGCGCGTCGTCAGGTCGAGACGCTTGAAGCCAACTGCGCCCGTCATGGCGTCGAGCTGGCGGGTTGGGGTTCGGATCAGCGCGGCGTGGTTCACGTCATGGGGCCGGAGCTGGGCCTGACCCAACCGGGCATGACCGTCGTCTGCGGCGACAGCCACACGGCCACCCACGGCGCCTTCGGGGCGCTGGCCTTCGGCATCGGCACCTCGGAAGTCGGCCATGTGCTGGCGACCCAGTGTCTGCTGCAGCGCCGGGCCAAATCCATGCGGGTGACGGTCGACGGGCGTTTACGTCCCGGCGTGTCCGGCAAGGATGTGGCCCTGGCCGTCATCGCCGCCATCGGCTTCGGCGGCGGCACCGGCTACGTCATCGAATATGCAGGTGAGGCCGTGCGTTCGCTGGACATGGAAGGGCGCATGACCCTGTGCAACATGTCCATCGAGGCGGGCGCCCGCGCCGGCATGATCGCGCCCGACCAGACCGCCGTGGACTGGCTGCGCGGCCGTCGTCATGTCCCCGCCGACTATGAGGCCGCCGTCGCCGACTGGCTGAGCCTGGCCACCGATCCCGGCGCGGTCTTCGACAAGGAGGTCGTGCTGGACGGCGCCGCCATCCGCCCGATGGCCACCTGGGGCACCACGCCGGACGCGGGCGCCCCCGTCGGCGCGCCCGTGCCGCAGCCGCGCTCGGCCTCGGACCAGAAGGCCATCGACTACATGGGCTTCACCGCCGGCGAGGCGACCACCGGCCACAAGGTCGACGTGGTCTTCATCGGCAGTTGCACCAACGGCCGCCTGCCCGACCTGCGCGCCGCCGCCGAAGTCCTGCGCGGCCGCAAGGTCCAGCCGGGCGTGCGGATGCTGGTGGTCCCGGGTTCGGAGGCCGTCCGCCGCGACGCCGAAGCCGAAGGCCTGGACAAGGTCTTCACCGAGGCGGGCGCAGAATGGCGCATCCCCGGCTGCTCCATGTGCATCGCCATGAACGGAGATTTCGTCGCGCCCGGTCAACTGGCCGTCTCGACCTCCAACCGCAATTTCGAGGGCCGTCAAGGCAAGGGCGCCCGCACCATCCTGGCCAGCCCCGCCACCGCCGCCGCCAGCGCCGTCGCCGGGGTGCTGACCGACCCGCGCGTCTATCTGTCGGAGGCGGCCCATGTCTGAGCCCTTTAAAACGCTGACGTCGAAAACCCTGACTCTCAGCCAGGCCAATATCGATACCGACCAGATCATCCCCGCGCGCTTCCTGACCACCACCACGCGCGAGGGTCTGGGCGCCCACGCCTTCCACGACTGGCGCTATGAGGCCGACGGCTCGCCCAAACCTGAGGCGGTGCTGAACCGCATCGACCCGACCGAGCAGCGTATCCTGCTGGCGGGACCGAACTTCGCCTGCGGCTCGTCGCGCGAACACGCGCCGTGGGCCTTGCTGGACTACGGCTTCCGGGCGGTGATCTCGACCGAGATCGCCGACATCTTCACTTCCAACGCCCTGAAGAACGGCTTCCTGCCCATCGTCGTCGATCAGGGCGTCTGGGACGATCTGGCCGCCCACCCGGAGCAGCCCGTCACCATCGATCTGGAAGCCGGCGAGATCCGGCGCGGCAACGCTCCGGCCGTGCCGTTCAAGGTCGAGTCCTTCGCCCGCCAGTGCCTACTGGACGGGGTCGACGCCCTCGGCTGGCTCCAATCGAAGCTGCCCTACGTCACCACCTACGAACGCCTGCGCCAAGACATCTATCAGCCGGAGACCGCCTGATGACCGCCCGTGAAACGCCTGTCGCCCGCACCTTCAACATCGCCGTTCTGCCTGGCGACGGGGTCGGTCCCGAGGTGGCCCTGGCCGCCCAGCGCGTCCTGACCTGCATCGGCGACATCTATGGCCACCGCTTCGAATTTTCCGAGCATCTGATCGGCGGCGCCGCCATCGACGCGGTCGGCGAGGCTCTGCCGGAAGAGACCCGGACCGCCTGCCTGGCCTCCGACGCCGTCCTGCTGGGCGCGGTCGGCGGGCCCAAGTGGGATGACGCCCCAGTGCGCCCGGAGCAGGGGCTGCTGGCCATCCGCAAGGCCATGGGCCTGTACGCCAACCTGCGCCCGCTGCAGGTCTCGCCGGTGCTGGCCCATCGCTCGCCTCTGAAGAAGGAGATCGTCGAGGGCGTCGACCTGATCGTCTTCCGCGAGTTGACCAGCGGCGTCTATTTCGGCGAGCGCACGCGCACCGAGACGCAGGCCTCCGACCTGTGCGTCTATACGGTCGAGGAGATCGAGCGCGTCGCCCGCGCCGCCTTCCAGGCCGCCCAGCAACGGCGCGGCAAGGTCACCTCGGTCGACAAGGCCAACGTCATGGAGACCAGCCGCCTGTGGCGCGAGGTCGTGACCCGCATCCACGCCGAGGAGTATCCGCAGATCACCCTGGAGCACGCCCTGGTCGACTCCATGGCCATGCACCTGATCCGCAAGCCTCGCGACTATGACGTCATCCTGACCGAGAACATGTTCGGCGACATCCTGTCGGACGAGATTTCGGTGCTGGGCGGCTCCATCGGCCTGCTGCCCTCGGCGTCGCTGGGCGCGGACGGGCCGGGCCTGTTCGAACCGATCCACGGCTCGGCGCCGGACATCGCCGGCCAGGATCTGGCCAACCCCGTCGGCATGGTGCTGTCGGCGGCCATGATGCTGCGCCACAGCTTCGAACTGGAGGATGAGGCGGATTCCATCGAGGCGGCGGTCGCGGCCGTTCTGGCTTCGGGGGCGGTCACCGCCGACCTGGGCGGCCCCCTGGGCACGGTCGCCGCCACGCGCGCCATCGTCGACGCCATCCGCGCCATCCACTGGGCGGCCGCGCGCCATGTGCCGATGCACTGGGCCTGAGCTTCGGACAGGAGAGGAAAAAAGAGGCGGGCTTCGGTCCGCCTCTTTTCAATTCAGCCGTCGATCAGCCCCTGCAGGGCCTTCGCCATGCGGTCGCGCAGGCGGCCCCGCTGCTCTTCCGTCAGGGCGGAAAAGCCGTCCGACAGCTCGCGGCCGATCGCCATGCCCATGATCAGGCCGGACGCCAGGCGCGCTCGCACGGCCGCGTCCTCGCCGCCGATCCATTGGGTCAGGGGGTCGAAGAAGCGATTGTTCGCCGTACGCTGCACCACGTCCATCGCCTTGGTCGAGCCGATCGAGCGCAACAGGATCAACAGGCCGCGCATCTTCTCGCCGGTCGGGTCGGCCTCGCACCGGGCCGCCTCGCCATAGACGACCTCCGTGGCCAGGCGCTGACCGAAATCCGCGCGGTCGCCTTCCATCAGGTCGCGCCCGTTCTTGCAGCTGTCCAGCACGGACAGGAACAGATCTTCCTTCGAACCGAAGTAGCGGCTGATCAGGGCCGCATCGACGCCGACGTCGCGCGCCACATCGCGCATGCCCACGTCATCATAGCTTTCCGCACAAAAGCGTTCGCGCGCCGCTTCCAGGATAGCCTGGCGGGTGGCGTTGGCGTTACGCGGCCGGGGGACGTCGCAAAGGACCAATTGGTCGCACTCCAATAAACCTTACGGACTATATGGCCTTGTCATCAGGCGTTGACAAGCGTCGCCTTCATCGTCTTTAAGTCAGCCGGTGTTGACTGGACGCCTTCTCCCCAAAGAGCGACAGTCTCTCTCAATCACGCTACTCCCAAGGAGATTGCGCCGATGCGCACGGTTAAGATCGCGGCCGCGTCCGCTTTGATAGCGGCCGCCCTCTATGGCTGTTCCAAGGGACAGGAAGCGCCGGCCCAGGGCGCGCCGCCCGTGACGGTGGCGGCTCCCCTGTCGCAGCAGGTCGTCGACTGGGACGAATTCACGGGGCGCTTCGAAGCGCCTCGCTCGGTCGACGTGCGCGCCCGCGTCGGCGGCTACATCCAGTCGGTCCACTTCAAGGACGGCGACTTCGTGCGTCAGGGCCAGCTTCTGTTCACCCTCGACCCGCGTCCGGCCCAGGCCGCCCTGGCTGCGGCCCGCGCCCAGCTGGCCCAGGGCCAGGCCCAGCTCACCCTGGCCCGCACTGAACTGACCCGCGCCGAGGGCCTGCTGGCATCCCAGGCCGTGTCCCAGGCCGAGGTCGACGCCAAGCGCGGCGCCGTCCAGACCGCCGAAGCCGCCGTGGCCGCCGCCAACGCCGCCATCCGCGCACGTCAGCTGGACGTGGAATTCACCCGCGTCACCGCCCCCATCTCGGGCCGCGTCTCCGACCGCCGAGTCGATCCGGGCAACCTGATCGGCGGCGGCTCGTCGGCCGGCGACGTGCTGACCACCATCGTCTCCTCGTCTCCGATCTACTTCGTCTTCGACGGCTCCGAAGCCCTGGCGCTGAAGTATCAGCGCGACGCCCGCAACGGCGCCGCCCCGATTCGCATCCGCCTGCAGGACGAGACCAGCTATGACCGCACCGGGACGCTGGACTTCACCGACAACGCCATCGACGCCTCCTCGGGCACCATCCGCCTGCGCGCCGTGGTGCAGAACGCCGACGGCTTCCTGAAGCCCGGCATGTTCGGCCACGCCCAACTGGCGGGCTCGGGCGGCTATGCGGCCATGCTGGTGCCCGACGCGGCCATCGTCACCGACGGTCCGCGCAAGGTCGTCTATGTGGTCGGCAAGGACGGCGCCGTGGCCGCCAAGCCGGTCCAGCTGGGACCGATCGCCAACGGCCTGCGCGTCGTGCGCACGGGCCTGACGCCCGACGATCGCGTCATCATCAACGGCCTTCAGCGCGCCCGTCCGGGCCAGAAGGTCACCGCCCAGAACGGGACCATCAAGGCCGAGGAAACCCAGGCGCAAGCGCCTGTGACCACGGCCCCCGTCGCCTCGACCGCCACCTTCGCCGCCAGCGCCGGCTGAGGAGGAGGCTCACGGGCCGGAACCTGATCCATGAACATATCCCGCTTCTTCATCGACCGACCGATCTTCGCGATCGTGATCTCGGTCTTCATCACCCTGATCGGCGCCTTCGCCATGCCGATGCTGCCGCTGGCGCAGTATCCGGATATCGCGCCGCCGACGATCAGCGTGACCGCCTCCTACGCCGGCGCCTCGGCTGAAACCCTGTCCGAGACGGTCGCCGCGCCGCTGGAGCAGGAGATCAACGGCGTCGAGAACATGCTCTACATGACCTCGTCGTCGACCTCCGACGGCCGGGTCCAGGTCACCGTGACCTTCCAGCCCGGCACCGACCTCGACACCGCCCAGGTGCTGGTCCAGAACCGGGTCGCCCTGGCCGAGCCGCGCCTTCCGGCGCAGGTCCGTCAGGTCGGCGTCGTCGTCAACAAGGAGTCGACCGGCTTCCTGATGCTGGCGTCGCTGACGTCCGACGACCCCGGCATCGACAGCGACTACCTGGGCAACATGGCCCAGTCGACCATCCGCGACCGCCTGCTGCGGATCGACGGCGTCGGCGGCGTCCAGGTCTTCGGCGGCGGCAACTACTCCATGCGGATCTGGATCGACCCGGCCAAGGCGGCCGCGCGCGACCTGACCGCGCCGGAGATCGTCGCCGCCCTGCAGGCCCAGAACGTCCAAGCCGCCGGCGGTTCGATCGGCCAGCCCCCCTTCCCGACCAACGCCGCCGCCTTCGAGCTGCCGGTTCAGGTCGAGGGCCGCCTGTCGGCCCCGGAAGAGTTCGGCAAGGTCGTGCTCAAGACCGACGCCCAGGGCCGCGTGACCCGCGTCAGCGACATCGCCCGCATCGAGCTCGGCTCGGAAATCTACGGCGTCGAAGGCTACTTCAACGGTCAGCGCGGCGTCGGCATCGCCGTCATCCAGCAGCCGGGCTCCAACGCCCTGTCGACCGCCGAGGCGGTCATCGCCGAGCTGGACGCCATCAAGGCCGACTTCCCGCCCGGCGTGAAGTACGCCATCCCCTATAACCCGACGGAATACGTCGCCGCCTCGGTCTCGGCCGTGGAGCACGTGCTGATCGAAGCCGTCTTCCTGGTGATGATCGTCATCCTGGTCTTCCTGCAGACCTGGCGCGCGGCCATCATCCCGATCCTGGCCATCCCCGTCGCCCTGGTCGGCACCTTCGCGGTGCAGCTGGCCCTGGGCTTCTCGATCAACTCCCTGTCGCTGTTCGCCCTGGTTCTAGCCGTCGGCATCGTCGTCGACGACGCCATCATCGTGGTCGAGAACGTCGAGCGCTACATCCGCGAGGGCCTGACGCCCAAGGAAGCGGCCTATCGGTCGATGCAGGAAGTGTCGGGCGCCCTGATCGCCATCTCCCTGGTGCTGACCTCGGTGTTCGTGCCGACCGCCTTCGTGCCCGGCATCCCCGGCATCTTCTTCCGCCAGTTCGCCGTCACCATCGCCTCGGCGACACTGATCTCGCTCCTCGTGTCGCTGACGCTGTCTCCGGCCCTATCGGCCCTGCTGCTCAAGCCGCACAAGGAGCACGACCATCACCGCAAGCCGGGTCTGATCGGCACGATCACCTATTACCTCGGCTGGGCCGGAGCCAAGTTCAACGAGGGCTTCGACTGGGTGTCGGACCGCTACGGCCGTATGACCGCCCGCCTGATCCGCATGGTCACCGTCATGCTCGTCATCTACGCCGCCCTGCTGGCGTTGACGGGCTGGCGCATGACCGACACGCCCACCGGCTTCATTCCGGCGCAGGACCAGGGCGTGCTGATCGGCGTCGTCCAGCTTCCGCCGGGCGCCTCGCTGGAACGCACCAAGGCGGCGATGAACAGGGCCGTCGAAATCGTCCAGAAGGCCGACGGCGTTCAGGAAGTCACCGCCTTCGCCGGCCTGGACGGGTCCAGCTTCTCGCTGTCGTCCAACGCCGCCACCATGTTCATCAAGCTGAAGGACTATGACGAGCGGACCACGCCCGAACTGGAAGCCTCGGCCCTGGCCGGCGCGCTCAGCGGGGCGACCGGCGTCATCGAGGAAGCCAGCATCTTCATGCTGTCGCCCCCGCCCGTTCAGGGCATGGGCACCGGCTCGGGCTTCAAGATGATGATCCAGGACCGTTCGGGCGCCGGCTTCCAGGCCCTGGAGGGCGCGACCTTCGCCATGATGGGCGCCGCCGCCCAGGCCCCGGATCAGGTGCAGCAGGTGTTCAGCCTCTACAACACCGGCTCGCCGCGCATCGCCGCCAACGTCGACCGCGACAAGGCCCTGTTGATGGGGGTCCAGCCCTCGACCGTGTTCAGCACCCTGGGCACCTACCTCGGCTCGACCTACGTCAACGACTTCAACTTCCTGGGCCGCACCTTCCGCGTGACCGCCCAGGCCGAGCCCGCCTACCGCGACGAACTGGCCGACATCGCCAATCTGAAGGTCCGTTCGGCCACCGGCGGCATGGTGCCGATCGGTTCGGTGGCGACCCTGGCCGACGATTCCGGCCCGGCGCGCGTGGTCCGCTACAACCTGTTCCCGGCTTCGGAACTGCAGGGTGAAGCGGCGCCGGGCGTGTCCACCGGCGACGCCATCGCCGCAATGGAGGAGCTGGCGGCCAAGACGCTGCCGGACGGCTTCAGCTACGAGTGGACGGAAATCGCCCTGCAGGAGAAGGCGGCGGCCGGCGGGTCGACCATCATCTTCCTGATGGCTGTGGTGTTCGTCTTCCTGGTGCTGGCCGCTCAGTATGAGGCCTTCACCCTGCCGCTGGCGGTCATCCTGATCGTGCCGATGTGTATCCTGGCGGCCATTCTCGGGGTGAACCTGCATGGTCTGGACAACAACATCCTGACCCAGGTCGGCCTGGTGGTCCTGATCGCCCTGGCGGCCAAGAACGCCATCCTGATCGTGGAGTTCGCCAAGCAGGCCGAGGACGAGCAGGGCCTGAACCGCTGGGACGCCGCCGTCCAGGCCGCGCGCCAGCGTCTGCGCCCGATCCTGATGACCTCGTTCGCCTTCATCTTCGGCGTGCTGCCCCTGGCGATCGCCTCGGGCCCCGGATCGGAGATGCAGAACGCCCTGGGGATCGCAGTGGTCTACGGGATGCTGGGGGTGACCTTCTTCGGTCTGATCTTCACCCCGGTCTTCTACGTCATCTGTCGCTGGATGGCGGGCAAGCTGCCCAAGGCGCCGGGCAAGGAGCGCGAGCTCCCCACCAGCTTCGGCGCTCCGCCGCACGACCCCTTTGACCCCGACGGCCCGGAACCGGCGACCGCCGCTCCGCGCCAGGGAGATGCGTAAAATGAACGGCAAACTCCGCACTCTGCTGACCGCCGCGGGGTCGGCCGCCCTGCTCGCCGCCTGCGCGGTGGGCCCCAAGGCGCCGCTCCCCACCCTCCCGGCCGAAGGCCAGGGCGCCTTCGTCGGCTCGCAATCCGCCTCGGTTTCGACCGAGGCGGCCCGCGACGACTGGTGGCGGCTGTATCAGGATCCGACCCTCGACGGCCTGATCCAGCAGGCCCTGACCGAGAACAACGAGCTGGAGGCGGCCGCAGCCAATCTGCGCGCCGTCCGGGCCTCGCTGTCCGAAGCCCGCTCGGGCCGGTTCCCGACCACCACGACCTCGGCCGCCTATAACCGCAGCCGGGCCTCGACCGACACCGTGCCGACCGCCGGCGGCGCCAAGCTGCCGGAAGTCGACACCTATGACGTCGGCCTGGACGTCTCCTATGAGATCGACCTGTTCGGCCGGGTGGAATCCTCCATCCGCGCCGCGCGGGGCGACGTGGCCGCCGCCGCCGCCGCCCTGGAGGTCGTGCGGGTGACCGTCGCGGCCGAAACGGCCCGGGCCTACGCCGACACCTGCTCGGCCAACGCCCAGATCGCCGTGGCCGAACGGACCGTCGACCTGCAGACCCAGACCGTCGACCTGACCCAGCGCCTGCTGGACGGGGGCGCCGGCAATGGTCTGGACGTGGCCCGCGCCCGCGCCGCCCTGGAACAGACCCGCGCCAGCCTGCCGCCCCTGCGGGCGTCGCGCGACGGCGCCCTGTTCCGCCTGGCCACCCTGACCGGCCGCACCCCGGCCGAGGCCAGCGAGGCGGCTCGCGCCTGCCAGTCTCCGCCGCAACTGTCGCAGCCGATCCCGGTCGGCGACGGCGCGGCGCTTCTGGCCCGCCGTCCCGACGTGCGTCAGGCGGAGGCCCGCCTGTCGGCCGCCGCCGCCCGCGTCAACGTCGCCACCGCCGGCCTCTATCCCAGCATCCGCCTGGGCGGCTCGGTGGGATCGACGGCGCTCGACGCCTCGGACCTGGGCGAGGACGCCAACTTCCGCTTCAGCGTGGGTCCGCTGATCTCCTGGTCCTTCCCCAACGTCTGGGCGGCTCGCGCGCGGATCAAACAGGCCGGCGCCCAGTCGGACGCGGCCCTGGCGACCTTCGACCAGACCGTGCTGACGGCGCTGCAGGAGACCGAGACGGCGCTCAGCGCCTACGCCAACGAACTGGACCGCCGCACGGCCCTGCGCACCGCGCGGGATCAAGCGGCTACGGCGGCGCGCCTGTCGCGCCTGCGCTTCGACGCCGGCGCCGACAGCTTCCTGACGGTGCTGGACGCCGAGCGGACCCTGGCCGGCGCAGACGCCGCCCTGGCCGCCTCGGAAGCCCAGGTCACCACCTACCAGATCGGCCTGTTCAAGGCCCTGGCGGGCGGTTGGGAACAGGCTCCCGATCCCGAAGCCTGACCTTCAGCCTCAAGCTGAAACTGAGACGCCCGGCTGGTTCGCCCGCCGGGCGTTTTCTTTGGCGCTTCTTCCGCCGCGCAACACAAAGACAGAATTTTCTTCATTTGAATCGCGCGCTACGGCCGTCGCGTCGAATAATCCTCGCCAGCAACTTGGCTGAGGCGATGATCTTGCGATAGGGAGGCGATGTGACCGCCTCCTCCGCCCTCCCCCAAGCCGCTGCGGCCGCAGCCTCGCCCGCCGTCGCCCTGACCCAGGCGCGCCGGGTGGTGATCAAGATCGGCTCGTCCCTGCTGTTCGACGCCGATCGACGCGCCGTCGCCGCCGACTGGCTGGCCAGCCTGGCCGCCGACATCGCGGCACTGCGTCGCCAGGGGCGCGAGGCGATCGTCGTCTCCTCCGGCGCCGTGGCCCTGGGACGCGGACGCCTGAACCTCTCGACCAGCCGCCTTCAGGACAAGCAGGCCGCGGCCGCCGTGGGCCAGACCCTGCTGATGCACGCCTGGGAAGAAGCTTTGGCGCCCCACGGTCTGATGGCGGGTCAGGTGCTGCTGACCCGCGACGACACCGAACGGCGGCGCCGCTGGCTCAACGGCCGCGCCACGCTTGAGGCCCTGCTGAGCCACGGCGTCGTCCCCGTGGTCAATGAGAACGACACCGTCGCCACCGAAGAGATCCGCTACGGCGACAACGACCGACTGGCCGCGCGCGCGGCGCAGCTCGGACGGGCCGACCTGCTGATCCTGCTGTCCGACGTGGACGGCCTCTACACCGCCGATCCGCGCCGCGATCCGGACGCCCGCCACCTGCCCCTGATCGAGCGGCTGTCGCCCGAGGTGCTGGCCATGGCCTCAGGCGCCAATGCGCAGGCCGGCGTCGGCACAGGCGGCATGGCGACCAAGCTGGCGGCCGCCCAGATCGCCGCCTCGGCCGGGTGCGCCACCCTCATCGCTTCGGGACTGACGGCCCATCCGCTGAAAGCCGTGCTCGACGGCGCACGGGCCAGCCTGATCCTGGCCCCCGCCACCCCCATGGCCGCGTGGAAGCAGTGGATCGCGGGCAGCGTGGCGCCCGGCGGCGCCCTGGCGCTGGACGCCGGGGCCGTCGCCGCCCTCCATGCCGGAAAGAGCCTGCTGCCCTCCGGCGTCGTCGCCGTCAGCGGCGACTTCGGCAAGGGCGACAGCGTGCGCCTGACCGGCCCTGACGGTCTTCGCATCGGCGTCGGACTGGCCGCCTACGCCGCCGACGAGATCGCCCTGATCCGCGGCCGCCATTCGGACGCGATCGAAAGCCTCCTGGGCTATCGCGGCCCCTCGGTCGTCATCCACCGCGACGATCTGGTTCTGGAGGACCGATGAGCGACCTCGACGCCGCCATGCTGGACATGGGCCGCCGCGCCCGCGCCGCCGCCGACGCCCTTCGCGCCACCACGCCGGACGCCCGGACCGAGGCGCTTCACCGGCTCGCCGAGGGCCTGCGCGCGGCAGAGGCCGCCATCCTGTCCGCCAACGCCCGCGACGTAAGCCGCGCCCGCGACGGCGGCCTGTCCGAGGCCCTGATCGACCGGCTGGCCCTGACCCCCGCCCGCGTCGAGGGCATGGCCGTCGCGGTCGAAACCATCGCCGCCCAGCCCGACCCGGTAGGCGGTGAAATGGCCCGCTGGACCCCGGCCAACGGCCTGGACATCGCCCGCGTCCGCACCCCCATCGGCGTTCTGGCCGTCATCTATGAGAGCCGCCCAAACGTCACCGCCGACGCCGCCGCCCTGTGCATCCGGTCCGGCAATGCGGCGATCCTGCGCTGCGGCTCGGACTGTCTGGATTCCTCGCGCGCCATCGCCGCTGTCGTCACGAGCGCCCTGGCCGAAGCGGGCCTGCCCGCCGACGCCGTCCAACTGGTCCCCGTGCCGGATCGCGAGGCCGTCGGCGCCATCCTGTCGGGCCTCGACGGCGCCGTCGACCTGATCATCCCGCGCGGCGGCAAGAGTCTGGTCGCGCGGGTCCAGTCAGAAGCCAAGGCGCCCGTGCTGGGCCACCTCGAGGGCCTGTGCCACACCTATCTGGACGGCGCCGCCGATCTGGATGTCGCCCGCCGCGTGGTCCTGAACGCCAAGATGCGCCGCGTCTCGGTCTGCGGCGCGACCGAGACCCTGCTGGTGGACCGCGCGGCTGCGGATCGCCTTCTGCCCGCCGTCGCCGCCGACCTGATCACCGCCGGATGCGAACTACGCGGCGACCCCGAGGCCCGCGCCCTGGTCCCGAACATGAGCGAAGCGACCGAGGCCGACTGGACCACCGAATACCTGGCCCCCATCCTGTCAGTGCGCCTGGTGGACGGCGTGGACGGCGCGGTCGACCACATCCGCCGCTACGGCTCGGGCCACACCGAGGCCATCGTCACCACCGACGAGAAGGCCGCCGAACGCTTCGCCAACGGCGTCGACAGCGCCATCGTCCTGATCAACGCCTCGACCCAGTTCGCCGACGGCGGCGAATTCGGCTTCGGCGGCGAGATCGGCATCTCGACCTCAAAGCTGCATGCGCGCGGGCCAGTCGGGGCGGAGCAGTTGACCACCTACAAATATGTGGTGCGCGGCCAGGGCCAGACGCGGCCCTGATCCATCCCTGACGCAGAGAAGGCCGGAGCCCGAGCTCCGGCCTTCCTTATCTCGAGCGGGCCTCAAGCAGCCCGAAGGGCGATAGGCCCCAGAGAAAGAGTGCTTATGCGCCCCTTTCAGGGAGCGCATAGGCGATCACATAGTCCCCGCGCGGCGTCTCCATGAAGTGATGCCCGCCGGCCATGATGACCAGATACTGGCGGCCGTTCTGCTCATAGATCATCGGATTGGCCTGACCGCCCGCCGGAAGCACGTCCGACCACACCGTCTTGCCCGTCTCGATATCGATGGCGCGGATCAGGTCATCCGTCGCGGCGGCGATGAAGATCAGCCCCCCTGCCGTCACCGCCGAGCCGCCGTTGTTCGGCGTGCCGATCTCCAGCGGCAGCATGGAGGGGATGCCGAACGGTCCGTTCTTCCTTGCCGTGCCGAAGGGACGGTCCCACAGGGTGCGGCCGCTCTTCAGATCGATGGCGCGCATCCCGCCATAGGGCGGCTGTTTGCACAGCAGGCCGGTGAACTTGACCCGCCAGCCCGCATTGACGTCGATGGCGTAGGGCACGCCCATCTGCGGGTCGCCCGCGCCCTCGGCCTTGGACTTCGACAGGTTGCCGCCGCGGTTGGCCGCCTCCTTCTCGCGCTCGATGTAGCGAGGGTCGTCGCGCGGGAACCAGCCCAGGCGGTCCGCTTCCGCGCGGGGCACCAGGCGGTTGTGGTTGGGCATGTCGTTGTAGTTGGCGACGATCACGCCGCGCGCCGGGTCGACCGCAACCCCGCCCCAGTCCGAGCCGCCGTTGTAGCCCGGATACTGGATCCAGTAGCGGTCCGCCGTCGGCGGGGTGAAGTAGCCGTCATAGGCCGCCTGATGGAACTGGATGCGGCAGACCATCTGGTCGATCGGCGACATGCCCCACATGTCCCGTTCGGTCAGGTCGGCCTTTCTCAGCGTGTGGAACAGGGAGAAGGGCTGGGTCGGGCTGCGCTGCGAGGGCTCGACGCCGCCCTGGGGCACGCGGCGCTCCTCGACCTTGTGCAGCGGCTGGCCGGTGCGGCGATCCAGGATATAGAGGTCGCCCTGCTTGGACGGCAGGATCACCGCCGGAACCAGGGTCCCGTTGATCGGCATGTCGACCAGGGTCGCCTGCGAGCCCAGGTCATAGTCCCAGACATCCTTCCTCACCGTCTGGAAATGCCAGCGCGGCTTGCCCGTGGTCACGTCCAGCGCGACCAGGGAGGTTGCGTATTCGTTCTCCGCCGGGCGACGCAGGCCGGAATAATAGTCGGCCGAGGAGTTGCCCATCGGCAGGAAGACCAGGCCCAGCGCCTCATCCGCCGTGGCCGTGGTCCACATGTTCGGCGTGCCCGGCGTATAGGTCTCGCCTTCGGGCGGCAGGGTCGTGATGTCCGGCCGCATCATGTCCCAGGCGAAGCGCAACTCGCCGGTCACCGCGTCGAAGCCCTGGATCACGCCCGAGGCGTTCCACCGCTTCTGGCCGTCCAGAACCTGATGGCCGGTGACCACCACCCCGCGCACGATGACCGGCGCCGAGGTGATCGACACCATGCCGGGATAGGGGTCGCCCATCCCATGCTTGATGCTGACTTCGCCATTCGCGCCGAACCCGGCGCAGGGCGCCCCCGTGCGGGCGTCCACGGCCACCAGCCGCCCGTCCAGCGTGCCCTCGATGATGCGCGTGGCGCAGGGCTGAGCCGCATCAACGTTAGGGACGGCGTAGTAGGTCACGCCCCGGCAGGCGGCGGTATAGGGGATCTGGTCGTCGGCGACCTTGGGATCATAGGTCCACTTCTGCTTGCCCGTGGCCGCATCCACCGCGAACAGCCGGTTGCGGGCCGAGCACAGGTAGAGGGTGTCGCCGACCTTCAACGGCGTCGTCTCGGCGCCCCAGCGCTCATCCGGCAGATCGCCGGTGCGGAAGGTCCAGGCGCGCTGCAGTCCCTTCACATTGTCCTTGTTGATCTGACTCAGCGGGGAATAGCGCTGGGCGCTGTCGGAGCCGCCCCAGGCGGGCCAGTCGGCGCCGACCTTCAGCACCGCCGGGTCGCTCACGCCGCCAGCGCCGGCGGACGGAACCGGGCTCATCACCCTGGCCTTGTTGGCCTGGGCCACGACCACGCCGGAAACGAGGCAGAAGACGGCGATCGCCGCGAGCCCGCCCCAGACCAGCTTGCCTCCGCCCCCGTCGCGCTTCAGCGCCGACAAGCTGAGGACCACGGCGATCAGCAGAACCAGCGGCGCCACCACGCGCGGGACCAGGGCCCAGCCGTTCAGTCCGACCTCCCACAGAGCCCAGACGACGGTGCCGATGAAGATGGCGATATAGAGCCAGGCGCCTAACGGCCGCAGCAGAGCCAGAAGCCCCCCGGACACGATCATCAACAGGCCGACGATCAGATAATAGGCGGAGCCGCCCAGCATGATCAGCTGGCCCCCGCCTATGGTCAGCATCAGCCCGATCAGGGCGATGACGATCCCCAGAAGCCTGACAAGGACGCTGCCGAATCCACGTCCGCGCTCAATGGACGACATGGCGCCCTCCCATCTTCAGCTTGGCCTTGGACTGCAACACCCGAAGAAGAGCGGCGTTCCATCGGCTTCTGAGAATGGGCGAGAAAAAGGGCCGCGCGCCTGTCCGGCGTGCGGCCCCAGATCGATCCCGACTGAAGTCTTACTGACGCGCCAGCTGGCTGGACAGGATCAGCTCGAGCTGTTTGCGGATATGCGGCGTCAGCTCTTCGATGCCCCAGTTGTCATAGGCGGCGAAGCGGAAGTTGGAGATGAAGACGTCCCAGATCAGACGCGCCAGAAGCGGCAGGTCCACGTCCTGGCGCAGTTCGCCCTCGCGCACGCCGGCCTGCAGCAATTCAGCCACGGCCTCGACCAGCGGACGGACGAAGGCGCGCGAGCGCAGATCGGCGTCTTCCGGCTGGAACCAGGAGCGGGCGACCATGGCCTGCATCAGCGGCAGGTGGTCCAGCGAGCGGTGATAGCCGGCGGTCAATCCGTTCGACAGGCGATCCAGGACGCGGCCTTCGGCGGCCGCAGCAGTGCGGATGTCGGCCAGCAGGCCTTCCATCTCCTCGGAGAAGACGGCTTCGAACAGCTCGGCCTTGTCCTGGAAGTTGGCGAAGACGGCGCCGGTCGACATGCCCGCCCCCTTGGCGATATCGCGGATGGTGGCGGCGTCATAGCCGCGCTCGGCGAAGAGGGTGCGGGCGGCGTCCAGCACTTTCTGACGCGTGCGCACCTTGGCGGCCTGGCGGCGGTTCAGTCGAGGCTGGGCTTCGGCTTCGGCGACTGCAGGGGCGGACTGGGAAGACTCACGCATCGGCGACGGCTCTAAACTCATCTATAGGCGGCGTTCGCCTCATCGCGGCTCGCTGTCGTCCGACGCGAACCTGGAACGAGACTGACGACGCTCCTGGGAGGAAGTGGTGAACTTTCATCACCGAACAATGACCAAAATGGGTCACAAGCGGCATAAAACTTTGCCGCAGGCCGGTTGTGAGTTCAACAGGGTTACGCAGTTCTACGGATAAGGGCCGTTGAACGGCATACGGGAAATCAAAGCTTTGCCGTTAGGCCCGCTTTATTGCACGGCTCATGTATGGCGAAGACATCGGGAGCCGGCGCCGAACCCCGCAGATGCGAATCCCGCCCTCGCCCTTCCCGATAAAATTTTTTAAGACTGCCGGATCGCCCGAAGCTTCTACGCTTCGGGCCGCCCTGCCCTTGGGCCGAGATGAGGAAACGACAATGAAGAAACTGTTCGCTGGGGTCGCCGCCGCGGCCCTTCTGGCGCCCGCCGCCGCCCTGGCCCATGACGGCCACGACCATGCCTGCATCGACGACGCCTGCACCGTCTTCGAACTGTTTCAGACTCCGGCCGCCGAGGGCGGCGCTTCGGGCTGGCAGGGCACGGACGCGCCCAAATACGGAACCTGGGGCTTTGACCTGGCGGGCCGCGACACCTCGGTCGATCCGGGCGACAGCTTCTTTCGCTACGCCAACGGCGCGGCCATCGACCAACTGACCATCCCGTCTGACCGCACCTCCTACGGCTCCTTCGCCCTGCTGCGCGAACTGTCCGACAACCGCATGAAGAAGCTGGTGACCGATCTGGCCGCGCGCACCGACCTAGCCGCCGGTTCGGATGAGCAGAAGATCGCCGACGCCTATCGCGCCTACATGGACCAGGCCCGCGTCGACCAGTTGGACGCCCAGCCGCTGGCGCCCTATCTGGCCGCCATCCGCGCCGCCGACACCCATGAGAAGATCGCCGCCTACATGGGCCAGACCCAGGGACGCGCGGGCGGCTCCTTCTTCGGCACCGGCATCACCATCGACCAGAAGAACCCGACCCGCTACGCCGTCTCGACCGGTCAGTCGGGCCTGGGGATGCCCAACCGCGACTACTATCTGGACGCCCGCTTCGCCGACAAGAAGGAGAAGTATCAGGCCTATATCGAGCGGATGCTGACCAACATCGGCTGGGCCGACCCGGCCGGTTCGGCGGCCGCCATCGTCGCCCTGGAAGATCGGATCGCCGAGGCCCACTGGACCCCGATCGAGAACCGCAACCGCGACAAGACCTACAACCCCTATTCGATCCAGACCCTAGCCGCCGAAGCGCCCGGCTTCGACTGGGCCGGCTATTTCAACGCCGCCGGCCTGGGCGCCGTCGACCGCGTGATCGTGCGTCAGAACACGGCCATGCCGAAGATGGCCGCCATCTTCGGCGAGACGCCGGTGGGGACCCTGCAGGCCTGGCAGGCCTTCCACACCACGGACGACGCCGCCCCCATGCTGTCGCAGCGCTTCTCGGACGCCCAGTGGGAGTTCCATTCGCGCGACCTGGCCGGCCAGCCCGAGCAGCGCAGCCGCGAGAAGCGCGCCATCAGCTTCGCCGAGGGCGCCTTGGGCGAGGCCGCGGGCCGTCTGTATGTCGCCGAATACTTCCCGGCCGAATCCAAGGCCAAGATGGAAGAACTGGTCGCCAACCTGCGCACCGCCCTGTCGCACCGCATCGACAACCTGACCTGGATGGGCACGGAGACGAAGGCGGCAGCTCAGGAGAAGCTGCGCAAATTCACCGTCAAGATCGGCTATCCGAACAAGTGGCGCGACTATACGGCGCTCGAGATCAAGGCCGACGATCTGTTCGGCAACAGCCAGCGCATGGGCCAGTTCCAGTGGAACTACCGCCTGTCGCGCCTGGACCAGCCGGTCGACAAGGACGAGTGGGGCATGACGCCCCAGACGGTGAACGCCTATTACAACTCGGCCAATAACGAGATCGTCTTCCCGGCCGCCATCCTGCAACCGCCCTTCTTCGATCCAGATGCGGACCCGGCCGTCAACTACGGCGGCATCGGCGGCGTGATCGGCCACGAGATCGGCCACGGCTTCGACGACCAGGGCTCCAAGTCCGACGGCGACGGCGTGCTGCGCAACTGGTGGACCGATCAGGACAAGGCCAATTTCGAAGACCTGACCAAGCGTCTGGGCGCTCAGTACGACGCCTTCGAGCCCCTGCCCGGCTTCCACGTCCAGGGCGGCCTGACCATGGGTGAGAACATCGGCGACGCGGCCGGCACGGCGGTCGGTCTCGAGGCCTACCACCTGTCGCTGAAGGGCCAGCCCGCCCCGGTGATCGACGGCGTGACCGGCGACCAGCGCTTCTTCTACGGCTGGGCGCAGGTGTGGCAGTCCAAGTACCGCGAGGACGCCCTGAAGAACCAGATCGCCACCGATCCGCACAGCCCGGCCGAGTTCCGCGTCATCGGCCCGGTGCGCAACGTCGACGCCTGGTATGAAGCCTTCGGCGTCAAGCCCGGCACGAAATACTATCTGGCGCCGGAAGACCGCGTCCGCATCTGGTAAGACCCAGAGGCGAAACAAAGAGGGCCGGAGCGGCGACGCTCCGGCCCTTTTTCATGGCGGTTAGAGCTCCCCGCCGTCATCCTCGGGCTTGACCCGAGGATCCAGGAGGCAGCGGCCGGAAGGGTCGGAAGCTTGAGCGCGCGGTTGTCTGGATTCTCGGGTCAAGCCCGAGGATGACGGCGCATTAGGTCAACACTCCATCAACTCTCGAATATTCTTCGATACATGTCCTGTGCTCCGGGCATGAAAAAGCCCGCTGCGGGGGATACATCGCAGCGGGCCTTCTCGCTCTCTCAGGAGCGGACGTTTCCTCCCCGAAACGCCTTCAAGATGTCGCTGCGGCTGAGCGCTGCGCCTCTTGAGTGAGACCAAATGACGCCATGGAGGGGGTCAAGTCAATCAAGCCTCCATCGAAAGAGCGTTCTTTCGTAACTGAACGTTGATAACTCACGTCTTCGTCAGGGTTTTTATCGAAACCTATTCGATAATGGAGCGGACCACGGCGACCAGCTGATCGCGCGCCACGGTCTGCTGCCCCGGACGTTCGGCCTTCCAGGCGTCGTTGTCGGCGATGGCGACGGCGCGGGCGCGTCCGGCGTCCAGATCTTTGATCGTCACCTGGCCTGCGGCGATCTCGTCTCCGCCCAGGATGACGGCGGCCGGGGCGCCGCGCCGGTCGGCGTATTTCATCTGCGCCTTCATGCCGGCCCGGCCCAGATAGAGTTCGGCGGCGATGCCCGCCGCGCGCAGTTCGGACACGGCGTCGAGATAGTGCTGCATGTCGTCCTCGGAGAAGACGATGGCCACCACCGGCCCGCGCGTCTCGTCCTCGGCGCCCCGTCCGGCCGCGCGCAGAGCCGAAGCCAGACGCGACACGCCGAAGGAGAAACCGGTCGCCGGGGTCGACTGGCCGGTGAAACGCGACACCAGATCGTCATAGCGGCCGCCGCCGCCGATCGAGCCGAAGCGCACGGCCCGGCCCTTCTCGTCCTTGGTGTCGAGCAGCAGTTCAGCCTCGAACACCGCGCCGGTGTAGTATTCCAGCCCGCGCACGATGGTCGGGTCGAAGCGCACGTCGTCCTGCGCCACGCCCATGGCGGTCAGGGCGCGGTCGATGGCGGCCAGTTCCTTCAGCGCCTCTTCACCCGCGGCGCCCAAGGCGGCGCCGGACACGGCGTCCAGCACGCCCGCGCGGCTGAGGCCCGGCGTCTCGGCCGAGGCCAGGAAGGCTTCGATGGCTCCGATCACCGAGGAAGGCAGGTTCGCGCCCTTGGTGTAGTCGCCGGACTCGTCCAGACGCCCCTCGCCGAGCAGCAGGCGCACGCCTTCGACGCCCAGACGGTCGTACTTGTCCACCGCGCGCAGGGCCGTCAGTCGCTGCACCGGATCCGTGATCCCGCCCGCGTCGAACAGGCCGTCGAACAGCTTGCGATTGGAGACGCGGATCACCGCCTGCCCGGCCGCCAGGCCCGCGGCGCGCAGGCCCTCGCAGCCCATGGCGATGATCTCGGCGTCGGCCTCTGGCCGGTCGGAGCCGACGGTGTCGGCGTCGCACTGCCAGAACTCGCGGAAACGGCCCGGACCCGGCTTCTCATTGCGCCACACCGGCCCATAGGCGTAGCGGCGGAACGGCTTGGGCAGGGTCTCCCAGTTCTGGGCGGCGAAGCGAGCCAGAGGCGCCGTGTGGTCGTAGCGCAGGGCCATCCATTGGTCGTCATCGTCCTGAAGCGCGAAGACGCCCTCGTTCGGACGGTCGGCGTCCGGCAGGAACTTGCCCAGCGCGTCAGCGTATTCGAACGCCGGAGTCTCCAGCGCCTCGAAGCCCCAGCGCTCATAGACCTCGGACACGCGCGCGACGATGCGGCGCTCGGCGGTCAGGTCGCGGCCGCGACGGTCGGCGAACCCGCGGGGAGCGCGGGCTTCGGGGCGGTTGGAGGCTTCGTCGGTCATGGGGCGGCGATTAAGCCATCAGTTCCGCCGCCGCAACTCACAGTCCGCCCGACGCTCTCAGGCCGTGCGGCGCAGCGGCAGATCGCGCCCATAGCTGAGGCGCCGCCACAGCCACTCGAACGGCCCCATGGTGAACTTCGACAGCCACAGCGGCGACCAGATCAGTTGCAGCGCCCAGACGCCGACGACGATGGCCCACTGCATCGGATAGTCGACCTGACCGAACAGACGCGGCCCCCACGGCATGTAGAAGATGGTCGTCATGATCAGGGTCTGACTCAGATAGTTGGTGAAGGCCATCCGCCCCACCGGCGCCAGCGCCTTGCGCAGCCAGCCCACGCCGCGCGTCGTCATCAGGATCAGAGCCGAAGCGTAGGCCAGGGTGATGATCAGCGGATAGGAGCCCACCGCCATGGCCCAGCCGCCGGTCGCCTCGACCTCGGCCCCGGCCTGAATTTCGAACCATTCCAGCACGCCCAGCAGGGCCAGAACCGCCGCCCCGCCCGCCATCAGCATCGCGTAGACGCGCGTCGGAACACGCCCGTGGAAGAAGCCCGCCTTGAACAGACCCAGGCCCAGCATCATCAACGGCACGGTCGAGAACACATACATGATCAGGCTCATGCCCTGGGCGATGGCCCAGGCCTTCAGGTTCTCCAGCGCCGCGCCGGCCCAGCCGCTCTGATAGGCGGCGATGGACGCGGCCACCGCCCCGTCCGAAGCCCCGCCGCTGCTCATCGCCTCGGGGAAATGCGCCGTCAGCAGCATCAGCCCGGCCTGCAAGGTCGCCAGGGCGACGGTCGCCCCCGCTCCGATCCAGATCAGCCGCCTGGCGGGCATCGACCGCATCATCATCACGAACAGGCCCGACCAGGCGTAGAGCAACAGGATGTCGCCGTACCAGAAGGCCGCGCCGTGGATCAGGCCGAACAGGGCCAGGAACAGCAGGCGGCGACGCAGGACGCGCCCCTTCGCCTCATCGCCCCGTTCGCCGCCGACCAGGAAGACCGACACGCCGAACAGCATGGAGAACAGGGTGACGAACTTCTGCTGGAAGAAGACGGCCACGACCCATTGCGCCACGCCCGACGCATTGGGGCCCGCCGGAAAGGGCGACTGGCCGCTCGTCATCTCGATCGCCATCATCGGCAGGGCGAAGGCCGCCGCGTTGACGGCCAGAATGCCCAGCACCGCCGCGCCGCGCAGCACGTCCAGGGTCACGATCCGCTGATCGGCCGCCACCGGCTTCGGCTGGGCCGTCTCGACCTGATCCCTCATGCTCGCCCCCTGTTCTGCGTGAAGAGGTTGAGGCTTAGGCGGGACCGCCGCTCCGCTTCACGTTAAATCCCTGTAACGTCCCGTTCGGCCAGGACGCCCATGCGGTTCTTGACCGTCGGCGCCGGGACAAAGCCCAGATAGGCCACGCACAGGCCGCCCCACAGGGCGTAGCTGACGCCCATCATGACCGCCAGCGGCAGGCCGCCGACGCCATAGATCAGCAGGGCCGTCTCGATCGCGCCCAGGCCCTGGACGAGGCTCTGCGAGGCGGCGCCCGCCAGGCCCGCCATGATCACGGCCATGACCGTCTGCATCGCCGCCGCCAGCAGGCCGCCGAACACGGTGAAGCGGCAGACCACGCCCAGCCGCGTCGACGGCCGACCGGTCCTGCCGTGGCTGTCGAGCAGCAGCCAGAGACCTGCCGGCGCCGCGATCAGTCCGACCGCCAGCATCACCAGCCGCCAGTCCGTATCCACGCCCGACCACCAGTTCTCGGGCGGCCAGATGAACAGGGTCAGGATCACCGGAGGCCAGGCCGCCGCCGCCAGGGCGGCCGGAACCAGAGCGCCCGCGCCGCGCCGCGGCGCCACGCGCTTCAGGCCCGGAAGAGAGGGAAAGGCGACGGCCATCAGCGGGTCGGAACCGGCGTCTCGCCGGAATAGTCGTAAAAGCCGCGCCCGCTCTTCTTGCCCAGCCAGCCGGCCTCGACATATTTCACCAGCAGCGGACAGGGCCGGTATTTGCTGTCGGCCAGGCCTTCATACAGCACGTTCATGATGGCCAGGGCCACGTCCAGCCCCATGAAGTCGGCCAGCTCCAGCGGCCCCATCGGATGGTTGGCGCCCAGCTTCAACGCCTTGTCGATCGAGACCACGTCGCCGACGCCTTCGTACAGGACATAGACCGCCTCGTTCATCATCGGCACCAGGATGCGGTTGACGATGAAGGCGGGGAAGTCCTCGGACTCCGTAATGATCTTGCCCAGGCTCTCGGCGAAGGCGACCGCCGTCTCGAAGGTCGAGGCCGAGGTGGCGATGCCGCGCACCAGTTCGACCAGCTTCATCGTCGGCGCCGGCTTCATGAAGTGCAGGCCGATGAAGCGCTCGGGCCGATCCGTGACCGAAGCCAGGCGGGTGATGGAGATCGAGGAGGTGTTGGACGCCAGCAGAACATCCGGCCCCAGCAGCGGCGTCAGTTCGGTGAAAACGCCCTTCTTGACCGCTTCGTCCTCGGACGCGGCCTCGATGACCAGATCGGCCCCGGCCGCCTCCGCCAGGGTTTTCACGGCGGTGACGCGCTGCAGGGCCGCCTGGGCCTCCGCCTCGGTCGACAGGCCGCGCGCCGCACGCCGCGCCAGGCTGGCCGCGATCTCGCCCAGGGCCAGGGTCACCCGGTCCGGCGCAATGTCGTACAGCTTCACCTCATAGCCGCCGGCGGCCACCACCTGAGCGATGCCCGAACCCATTTGCCCGGCGCCGATGACGGCGACTGTCCTGATCGTGGTCATGAATTACGCGTAAAAGGCGGTCCGCCAGGGACCCATCGTCGGCACCTTAGGAGCCCGCTCGCGCCGCGCAAGGGCGGAAATGGGCGCCGAACGCCGAATCCCGCGCCGCCGTGGCTTTGCTTCAACGAAGGTTCGCTCGCCTCAGCCCAGCGACATGATCAGCATGGGCGCGACCGACCGGTTGAACAGCACGCTCAGGAACTGCAGCGCCAGAAGGGCGATGATCGGGGTGATGTCGATCCCGCCCAACGGCGGCACCACGCGCTGGATCGGCCCCAGGATCGGCCGCGTCACCGTGTCCAGCACATAGGCGATCTGGCCCACGAAGCGGTTGCGCGGATTGATCACGTCGAAGGCGAACAGCCAGCTCAGGATCGCCGAGGCGATGATGCACCAGATCATCAGGGTGACGACGGCGTTCACCAGCCAGACAAGGGCGAAACCCATGAGAAACTCCTGCTTCGTTCACGCTGCTTCTAGCGGCCCGGCCGCGGATCGCCAAGGATTCGTGCGCGGCCCGTTGACACGCCCCCCTGGACGCTTCTATGTCCCGCCCCTGCCTGTCGGTCGGGGCCGTAGCTCAGTTGGTAGAGCGCGTCGTTCGCAATGACGAGGTCAGGGGTTCGACTCCCCTCGGCTCCACCAGGGCTTTCCATACAATGACTTAGGTCGTCGCGAGTGGCGCTGCTACGCACAGCTGCTACGCGGGGCTCAATGTCGCTCGTCACGAACGTCTTTCGACGCGGTGGTTCTTACTATTTCCGGACGAGAGTTCCGGCGGCACTGCAACAGTTGATCGGGCGCAAGGAGCTATGGCGATCCCTTCGCACGCCAGACGCACGGCTTGCTCGCAAGCGGGCGACGAGTGCAGCCCTCTTGACGGAAAGGCTCTGGATTTGTCTTGAGCACAGCATGTCGAGTTCGTCTGATTTGCTCACCCGCGCCGAAATCCAAACCCTGGTCGACGATTGGCTCCGAGCGGAACTGGACGAAGATGCCTCGCTTCGACGTCGGACAGAGCAAGATCGCGAGGGAGAGTGGTTTGCGGGCGTCATAATGGAGCGCTCGTCAGACGGCTCTCCGGATGCAGTGGTCGAGCGATTGAGTGAAGGCGCCCTCGCCGCACTGTTGGCAGAATCTGATCAAGTGCGCGAAGCCCGTTATGGGAAGCCCCGCTACCTCATCACTGATGTGAACGAGGTCCATCTCGAAAGAATTCGTCGTGCAGCCCTGTATGAGGAAAGCGCGAAGCGATTTGAGCTAGGCGATAAATCACTCGCGGCCCAACACGCTGCAGATCTCCTGACCCGGCACGGCTTCCAAGTGCAAACGGACAGTGACGCCTTCGACATCGCCACCCGGCTCATGATGCGTGCACATCGTGACTTGCTGGACGCAACCCGACGGCGCGACATAACTCTTTGGAGACCTATTCTCGATGACGATCCTGCGGAAAAGGTCATCAATCGCCTTGCTCCGTCGAGCAAGCCCGATGCACAGAAAGACCTTAACGGACCGGCAGCGAGTGTCCAGAAATCACCTTCTCGTCGTGCGTCGTTGCCGTTCAAAGATGCGGCAAAGGATGCGCTGATAGCAATCAGCCGCACTGAGAACTTCAAGCCCAAGCGTCGCGATGACTATCAAAATGCGATCGACACTTTTGTGGACTGGTTTGGACGAGATCCCGCTCTTCATGAGGTCACGCCTGAGATTGCGGGGGATTACCAGGTCGCATTGACCCAACACCCATCGCGCGCAGCAATCCGCCCAGCATATAGAGATCTGGCGACATTCGCCGAACGCTCAGCCAAGGCCGCTTCGCTGAACGAAGAGCAACTTCTGAATCCAGTCACGATCAACGGGAAATATCTCACGCCACTGCGTCGAATTTATGCTTGGCATAAGAAAGCCGGCTCCGGCCTAGATAATCCCTTTGACGGCATCGCAGCGCCAAAGCCTAGAAAATCCGACCCTCGTAAAGCGCGCCGCGATTTCACCCACGCCGAAGTTCAACGCTTCCTAAATCTTCCCGCGTTTACGGGAGCGCAAGCTGCACATGGGTCGGGCTCATCACGCTCGGGCACCGTTCGCATTCGAGATCATCGCTTCTGGGTGCCCCTGATCTGCTTCTTCTCCGGCATGCGTCTCAACGAAGCCTGCGGCCTCGCCATTGCGGACATGAAGGAAGAGAGCGGCATAACCTTCTTCCACGTTAGAGACGAATTTGAAGACCAGAGCGTGAAAGCAAATGCATCGCGTCGGAAAGTGCCCCTACATCACGAGTTGGTCCGACTAGGATTGATAGCAGAGGTTCGTCACTGGAAGGCGTCGGGGCGACTGCGACTTTTCCCAGAACTGAAAGCGGACGCTAAGGGTTACTACAGCCACGGCCCATCAAAACTCTTCAACAGGTGGGCGAAGAACATAGCCGACAGCGACCCCGATGATCCGGGAGCACTAGTCTTTCACTCCTCGCGACACACGGTGGTCACGCGCTTGCGGGCCGCGCACATCAGACAAGACGTTTCGCAGGAGATCGTCGGCCACGAGGCGGGCGACGTGCACAGTGGCTATGGGAAGGTCGACGTCCCAACGCTCAAGGCCGCCATCGACAAGATCGCATACCCCGGCCTCGATCTGTCGAGACTGGAAATTTGACGATCAGCTTCCCAAGCTGATTTCAAGCCAGTGAATACAATAGCTTACCTGAAAACTGTCTTGGCATTCACGCAAGCGAGCCGGTTGCTCCCTGGAGTGCTGTAAACCGTAGAGCGCCAAATTTTCATCCTGATCGGCGAGATCGAGTTGCAACAATCGCGCGGAGCTCGCGCCAATCCATCAGACCATTTCGGTGGACCATTCGGTGACAGTTCGCACAGAGGGCCACCAAGTCTTTGACGGTCGTGGTCGAGCCCTCTTTGAGCTGGGAAACAGGGATGGAGTGATGAGCCTCGATGTAATGGCGACCATGCGGTCCGTAGGCCATCTCGAAATCAAATCCACAGGCTTCGCAGCGGTAATGTGTGAGGCTGGCCTTGAATGCTTTTATGAGGGCTAGAGAGCGCTCCCGTCGAAGGTGAATGCGTAGTTCCGCCTTACCTTCTGCATGGACGATGAGTGCTTCAGCATCGTCCAACACCCCATCCGGATTAGCGACCGATAGAGTGTCCAGGCGCAACCGCCACTCACCGCGACGAGCGTTCACGCCATGAACGCTGGCAAAGAGATTGGCTCCGCCTTTGTAGCTTTTGGCCTCGGCGCAACGCTCCTGAATGCGAGCGCGAACGCTAGCTCCTACATCTACGGGAAGTGGCGCTGGTGCGATCAGCGCTACCTTTGCGACGATGTCGTCCAGGTGCGCTTGACCACCGAGTTCGGATAGCGCCTCGATGATGTGATCTACAGAAACGGCCAACGGTCACCGCCACACATGGGTGTCGAGCGCATTGAAGATCACTATCTCGATCTCATCCCCACCGACCTCGCGACGAGCCTCGTTCCATTCAGCCTCCATTGCTGCAAAACGACCACCTTCTCGAGCCGGATCGACTGTTGCGACATACAGTGTCGTCAATGAGCCTGTGGCGATAGGCTGGACAATATGCCGATCGACCGCAGAGAGTGAGTGGCCGAAGACGAACATCGCGCTGTCACGGTCTCTGCAAACCTCTTCGAAGCCATCCAGCGCCGCGCGGAGATAAGGGTTGCCGTTGATCCGAGCCACTTTCTGCTCAGTGGTCCCTTCCGACACGAAGAGGGGCAGCCTACCACCATCTAGCTGGGCAGCGATCTGATCAATCAAGGGGCGACCATAGACGAGCTTGGTAACCTCCCCGTCGTCGTCCGCGAAAAAGTGCAACGCTCCGTGTAGGTAAAAGACGCTTTGGTCTGCCGCGAGCCATTTCAGCGGAGCCCCCCCGAACCCGTCCCGGCTCTGGAGGTCACCATGATTTCGCATGAGCGTCCAATAGAGCAGGAGATCGTAGTTAGTTGTATAGATGGCTCCAGCCATCGGCTGCTGACCGGCGCGACGGAAGTGACCCAAAAAGGTGCCGCTTCTCTGATACTCTTGTTCAGTCAGCTCTGAAGGTAAGTTCGGGTGCGTTGCCGTTAAAACGCGAATAAGACGCTGCCCCAACTGATCCCGATCAGCCGAGATCGCTTCAACGACGCGGTCTACTTCCGGGTATCCGCTCACAACGTCCAGAGCCACGGAAAGCGCCCGCGCCACCGCTTCGAAATCGTGGGTTCCAAGACGTTCGAAAACGCCCCTGACGTGTGCATCCTCCTCACGAGGAAACGCTTCTTCATAGAGCGACCGATAGCTGAAGCGGTCAGAGGCGGAGATGCTGAAGCCATTTCCTAGAAGAAGGTTTCGGCGACGGAGCGCCGTTTCTTCAAGGGCTTGTTCAAACGTTGATCTGCGCATGCGCGGCTTTTAGCGTGGCGCTTTTCGCAATCAAGCCCACCAAGGGCGAACGACGATATGGGAAGCTTCACCAACCCGCGATGGTATGATAATCGGGAACAATGCCTGGATTTTTCTCCGACGTTTTCGACGTTCCCGCATCACTGGTCGAGGACTACGGAGCGGTCGATGTTTCCCTTATTGCCGATCTCCCGCTGTTTGTTGATCCATTCCTGCTCTTCAACAGCGCGAAGCCTGAATATCAGGAGCTTCATGATGAGATTGTCGCCTACTTAGCCTTTCTAAAACGGCGCAGCGACGCAGGAGGGGTCACCAAGGGCGATCTGATAGGGCTATACTGTTTCAGCGAGGTGAAGCAAAACTGGTTCGGATACTGCGAGCTTGGAAATAATGGCAGTGGACTAGGTTTGGATTTCGCGAAGCAGCTTCACCGTAGCTTGGCGTTTATATTTAATGACATTGGATCGGAGGGAGTGACTAGAGGCACGCACTTAGAGAAGGTCTGTCTAATAAAAGACGGCGTTGGCAGGGATAATATAAGTGATTTTGCCACCAACCTAATAAAGCATTACCTTCTCTCGTTTACTCAAGATTTTGCGATAGAGTATATCGACAAATCAAAGCGACGGAAGTTTCCAGTAAGGAGGGCTCGATTTAACTACAACCTCGAGTCATGGGTTACGGAGACATACGAGCTACCATACTTTGATGGTGACTTCGTGTTGCTGACGCCCAGGGACATTCTCACCAAGGATGAAACCTGGATTAATCAGCGCGACATGATTGATAGATTTCACGACATACCGGCGTCCGTCCCAAATCCGCAGTTAAAATCCGAGGTTTTCAACTATTTTCATCGTCAGCTCCGTCAGGTTGATGATGAGCCAACAGCTAAAGAGCGGCGAGAAGCCGCCTATGCGACTTTGGCGGAATACCCTTGGCTCATAGATTTCTATATTAAGCTCAAAGAAGATAGCGGAAACGAAGCTGTAAGCGTGAGTGAAGAAAAGCTTTTGTTTGCGCAGCTTATTTTCAATGAGGCTGTTAAAACTATCTCGTTAGCCTTGCCGGATGATTTCTACGCAAAACCACCGCTCGGAACGTTGAGTGAGGCCCATGCGCGGCTTGCGTATCTTAAGCACGTCATCGAGGATCAGGGAGGTCATAGGTTTTTCTATTTAGGTGGCAAGCCCCTTCAGCGCGAAGCCGATCTCCACGTGCTGTATCGCCTCGTTTGGTATGGAACGCGCTCGGACTTCGGTGCCGAAGCCAACGATGGCCGGGGGCCTGTAGACTTTAAAATCTCTTATGGCGCTAAAGATAAAACCCTTGTCGAGTTTAAGCTCGCGAAGAACAAGGCTCTTAGAAAAAACCTCCAAAAGCAGGTTGAAATATATAAGAAAGCTAGCGATGCGCAGCACGGCATTAAAGCTATCGTGTATTTTTCCGCTGAAGAACTTGAACGGGTCCAAGAGATCCTTTTCGACCTCAAGCTCGAGAATGACCCTAACGTCGTGCTGATTGATGCTCGGGAGGACAATAAGCCATCCGGCTCCAAGGCTGGGTGAGCTTGGCGAGGTATCCTATGACTATACTCCGGCGAAGCGTCTCGTCGGTTCGCGATTGCCGCCTCATTTGGGTTGCTTCCCATTTTTGGGACGATAGAATTTTCATATTCTAGACCTTTTGAGGCAGAGGCCGGATGGCTCGTATCGGATATTGTCGTGTGTCCAGCGTTGGACAGTCACTGGAGATCCAGGAGCAGCAGCTCCGAGATGCAGGTTGCGAAGAGATTTTCGCCGAGAAGCGAAGCGGAACATCGACCGTCGGCCGAGATGCTCTGGAAGAAGCCCTGCGCTATGCACGAAAGGGTGATGTTCTCGTCGTCACCCGCCTGGACAGGCTCGCGCGTTCCATGTCCGATCTCAGCGCCATCATCGACAAGCTCACGAAAAAGCAGGTCGGCTTTCAGTGTCTCCAGCAGGGAGCGGTCGATACCACGAAGCCTGAAGGTCGGCTGATGCTACAACTTCTGGGCAGCTTTGCTGAGTTCGAGACGGCAATCCGGAAGGAGCGTCAAATGGAAGGCATTGAAAAGGCCAAGGCTGAGGGGCGATATAAGGGACGACCTCGCACTATCGATCCCGATGAGATCAAACGGCTGGTCTCCTCCGGCGTTGGGGCAACCGCTGTCGCCAAGCAGTTAGGGATAGGCAGAGCATCCGTCTATCGAGCGCTCGCAGCGTGAAGCCTATGGACTTTGCGCAAGCGTTGCTTTAGTATTTCATTACATCTTCGGATGCGCCCTCAACCTGCCAGTGCAGGTCACAGACTTCCCCCTTCCCCCCAAAATTTATGGCAAATATCGCACCTCACGTTTCCAACGTGCGGAACGTTCGCGGCATGACGCCTGCGATGGCACAAGCCTATACGGACATCTTCCAGAGGCAGGGCATTACGCATGCTCTGACGATCTCACCACAAGCCAATGCCGGCGCTTTCGATCGACGCACGTTGGACGAACTCATGACTCGTCTGGTGAAGGAGACCTCTCATCAGCTCCGGTTGATGACGCGACGCCAGCTTCGACAAGTCGATGCTAAAGACCCGAACGTCATGTTCCTGGCAGGTTTTGTGGAGAGGGAAATGCGCAGCGGTGCGCGTTTCCTCCATTGGCACGGGGGCGCCGCCCTTCGAGGAGCGGAAGAGATTGCCTTCCGCGATCTGCTGCGGACTCGTCTGGGTCAGGACATCGACAACCCTCTAACCCCGCACGAGAAAAGCCAGGTCATTCGCCCTCTATCGCCGAACAAACAAATACCACTCACATTTCACCTTAAGCGCCTGACAACGGCTCCGGCCTTCATCCGCTACTCAAACAAGCAAGCCATCGACGCCGACTTCGACTTCTGTTCGACCTACGACTTCCTCGCTCGATAACACCTGACAAAAAGCCATCGAAAGCTGTCGCAAACCGAAGC
Source organism: Brevundimonas olei (assembly GCF_037055245.1). Lineage (GTDB taxonomy): Bacteria > Pseudomonadota > Alphaproteobacteria > Caulobacterales > Caulobacteraceae > Brevundimonas > Brevundimonas olei. The sequence goes on along the minus strand of NZ_CP146369.1, from coordinate 396,454 downwards.
GGCGGCGAAAATCCTCCGGGTCGATCCATGTCATTGCATGCAATGGCGGCTGGCGCGGGGGTATGTGAGTCAGTGCCAAGAGCATAACTCCAACAGAAATCTGACACGCCTGGACGGGGCGATGTCGGTCCGTTCCTGAAAAGCGGCCAAGCCTTAACCGGCACGTCACACATGCAAACCGCCACCTGTGATGGCAGCCTGGTGAAGGAAGACGTTCCTGCGCCAGTTCCTGTCATGCCTGAAAGGGAGGATGACGATCATCCCTTGAAAGAAGAGCTTGGTCCAAAAGACCGAGGCCGAGCTTGAAAGCAGGTGGCGGGAAGCATCCCCAACCGGATCGCTCCGGACAAGACCAAGCCTCTCTCAGAGAGTGACGACTATGATTACCCCAACCCCGGTCATCACCATGCCGGACAACATTACCGCCCCTATCGCCTTCGAAGCCGCAGACTTCATCACCCAGCTGACGGACTGGAGGATTGTTCAGACCAGCACCGATCCCCTGGCCTTTGACATCGAATGGGACGACGTGTTCGCCGGAGCCTTCGAGTTCGACGGTAGTTGGCAGACCCGAGACTACGCCAATGCCTATATCGCTCAGTGGATTACGGAGCTGATTAGAACCGGCCTGAACAAGACAAGTCTCCGGAGAATGAGCCTCCAGACGCCCCAGGAAGCCCCTGCAGAGCCCTTCCTCGCAGGACTGAAGGAGAGGGCCTGCATCGCGCTCCATGACGCTCTCAGGGCGCACTACAACGACTCCTTGACGCAATGGGAGCGTGACGCTCGGACGTGTGCGGGGTTGATTGAAAACCCCAACGACCAGGAACGTTTCCGGTCCTACGTGGGGCTTGATCAAGTGGTGTCCGAGGATGCTGCTCGCAAAGCACTCAAATACGTCCATCGCAGAATGCATTGGCATATCGTTCATGAGGACCGCTGGTTCGATCTTCGTCCGGACTGGCGCTTTGAGGCCGCAGCTCCGCGCCGCAATGCTTTGGATGAAGCGACCCGAGCAAGGGCGCTGGTTTGCCGCTGTCTAGAGGTCCTGGCAGCGGATGACCTCGACCGACGCTTAGCGGGCGAAGAGCCTGCCGCGATAACCCGCGAAGCTCTCATGGATGATCTGGTCCAACGCTTTACCCGTGATGGGGCGTGGGGCCTGATCAACCTTGTGCTGATCCGGGATCGGATCGTCTTCTCATTGCCATCGCCCGACATGGAACGAGCGACCTCGCGGGAGATCATTGAACGCCAGCATGAGAGATTGTTCCTCCCGCACCGCATGCGATTTGAGAAGCCCTAGACACCACACGCCCTAGCTGACCCGGGTCCCGTATCTGCCGACCCGGGTTTTGGACGATCCCTTATAGCTGGGACGGCCCGTCCATTGCACGACCTCCAGTGTGCACCTTTTTTGCGAGCCTCGATCGCCCCGCCAAGATTTTACAGGCATCAACGAGGCCTCCGGCCAAAGAATCACCCGGTGTAAGGATCCGGACGTGCGCGCCGCTTGTGGCTCCAGGAGCGGAAACAGGTGTGTGTGGACGAAGTTAAAAACGCCTTGCACTTATAGCTAAATGCCGACTTCCAGGTCCGACTTGAAGCTTGCGAATGGCTCGGCGTCGTGGATTGATCGGGTTTCAATCAGGAGAAGCCGATGCCCGGCGAAGCACAAGCCATCCTTGGGCTGTTGATGATCACGGTGCCCATTGGAATCTACACCTTCTATGCGAAGGCTCGCAGTGAAAAGCTCGGCCGAATGATAGAGGAGATAGAAGCTGCCGAAGCGCGGGAGCGAGAGGCTGGCTTCTGTCCGACCTGCCATCGGCCGATGGCTGAGTAAAATCCAGCCTGATGATACGGTAGAATCAGACGTCGATCTGAGCTGGCAGTCGGCGTAACAGCTCGTCGAAAAGAGCCCGTTCATCGACCCCCACGGCTCGTGCAATGGCGACGAAGTCGATCAAGTCGAGGCTCCGTTCCCCAGTCTCGATCTTGTGCAGGTAAGTATGATGCTTCTTGCCCAACCGCTCACTGACAGCGCGAAGGCTGAGACCTTTCAGCTCCCGTTGCTCGCGTAGGAGCTGCACCGCAGCCCGATGCGCTTCTGATGAAACCCATTTGCGCATTCGCCAGCCTTCTCAGTTCGAGAAGGTTGGGCTAAGTGATCAGACAGATGTCCCCAGATTGGGGACTAGTGGGGTTGTCAGTGTCGGATCTTGAAGTGAAAAGAAGGGGTGCGGCTCGGACGCTTCATGGCAAGTCGCCAACGCCACTGTCCGAGTTCTTAGATAGCCGGTGGTCCTCTCTGGGCTTAACAAACGCCGAGTGCGTAGATCGCCTAGGCGTGAGTTCCCCAAACATCATCAGCATGTGGCGGACAGGTCAAACGCCAGTGTCCTTAGCCCGCATCCCGGGTCTGGCGAGCCTTCTCGGCGTCGAACCCGTTGCCCTCTATCACCTGTGGCTCGCTTCTCAGCGCGATCGCGGTAAGGACGTTCCTGCAGACTTCGTCGATTTGCTTCAGAGGCGCACCGTCTCGGCCAACGAATCTGAGGTGATTGATGCTCTTCGCATCGCTACCAAGAACACCGACCCGGTATTCCGCGCGGAGGAAATCGGCAAGGTGGTCGCCGCGCTCCAAGGATCATGAGTCTTGCCTGATGCGGCCAAACACAGCGCGTCTGCGGCGCGGCAAACTAACTGATACGAACCATGTTCACAGCACTCCTGGCGTCACTCGCCATCGTCTCCGCTACCTCCACCTCGTTCACCTTCGAGGACCGCACTCCCAAGCAGCTCGTCGAAGAGTTCGCCGGCTACTGCATGCACGACGGTTCGGTTGTCTCGATGACCGACAGTCAACTGGTCTGCGAGGTCAACCTGACCCGCACCCAGAAGGTGAACTACCTGTTCCGTAACTTCCGGCAGCGATCCTACACGGACCAAGTCCGCCACATCGTGACCTTTACGGCGATCCCGTCGGGAGAAGGATCGATCGGTCAACTCCGCGAGCATGTCGAGGCTCAGATCGGCTCCCAGACTCGCACCTCGGAGCTGGACATGAATCGACGCGGCTCGTCGAATATCGTGATGGTCAATATGGGCGGCGTCCCGAACTGAGATGAAGCCGGGCGGCAGAAGCCAGAACCAGAAGATCTAAAGTCAGATAAGGTCGCTCCGAAACAGAATAGGACCGACCTAATGAACACATACAACCTTATCACTCTACTCCGAGATCAGGTCTCCGGAATCGAACCCATCATCTGCAACGATCAACAGGACGCCGTCGCGTTCTCCTGCGGCGTCCTAACCGAGCGCACCAAGGCTCATGGTGAGATGTATGCGAACCTCGGGGTTCGCTGGATGGTTGAAGAAGGCGAGCGCTTCTTGGGTGACGCCACGGTCCCTGCCGGACGGAAGGTCGGCACCTGGAAGCTCGCCTTCTCCGGAGGCCAGCCGAAGTTGACCTGGGCGGACCATATTCCGGGCTGACGCCGCTACGCACGTCTGCTACGCATAACGTTCACAGCGTCGCTTTTCGATCTAAGTTATTGCGATAGTTCTTGGATTTCGGGTCAGGGGTTCGACTCCCCTCGGCTCCACCAGGGCATCTCCGCGAAATCGTTGAAGACCACCGTCTTTGGGCGCGGCGCCGACGCGCGCGTCAATTCTCACGATAGAAGTTGCAATACCAGTCGACGAAGCGGGCCACGCCCTCCTCCACCGGGGTCGAGGGGGCGTAGTCGAGGGCGGCTAAGGTCTCGGTGACGTCGGCCTCGGTGTCGGCCACGTCGCCGTCCTGCATGGGCATGAGGTTCAGCTTGGCCTTGCGGCCCAGCTTGGTCTCCAGCACCTCAATGTAGCGCATCAACGGCACCGGACGGCCTGCACCCAGGTTCAGGATGCGCCAGGGGGCGACGCCGCTGGTGGCGGGGTTGGGGGCCGTCGCATCCCACGTCGGATCTATGGCGGCCGGGCGGTCGAGCGCGGCGATCACGCCGGTGACGATGTCGTCGACATAGGTGAAGTCGCGGCTCATCCGGCCCTCGCCATAAACGTCGATCGGCTCGTCCTTCAGGATGGCGCGAGTGAATTTGAACAGGGCCATGTCCGGACGGCCCCACGGTCCATAGACGGTGAAGAAGCGCAGGCCCGTCGCCGGAAAGCCGAACAGGTGGGCGTAGGAATGGGCCATCGCCTCATTGGCCAGCTTGGTAGCGGCATAGACGGTCAGCGGATGATCGGCGGACTGGCGCACCGAGAACGGCAGGGCGCGGTTGGCGCCGAACACCGAACTGGTCGAAGCGAAGACCAGATTATCCGCCCCGACCGCGCGGCAACCTTCCAGGATGCTGAGGAAGCCGACGACGTTGGAATCGACATAGGTCTCGGGCGCTTCCAGGCTGTAGCGAACGCCCGCCTGGGCGGCGAGGTGGACCACGCGGCGGGGCTGGCGCTCAGCGAACAACGCGGCGACGCCCGCGCGGTCGGCCAGGTCCAGCGTGTGATGGCGATAGTTCGGATGAGCCTGAAGCTGGGTCAGGCGCGCCTGCTTCAGCGCCGGATCGTAATAGGCGTTGAGGTTGTCCAGACCGATCACGCGCTCGCCCCGCTCCAGCAGACGCCGGGCGGTGTGGAAGCCGATGAAGCCGGCGGAGCCGGTGACCAGGACGGGATCGCTCATGATCGGCTGCGATAAACGGTCGCGCGGCCGGACGCCAGCGTCAGCGCCCTAGGGCAGGGCCTCAGCGACTTCGGGCGACGGCGCCAGCAGCTGGGCTGACAGGTTCAGGCCTACGCCCGCGATCAGGCAGGCCGCCGCCGCGAGCAGCATCAGACGCGTGGCGCCGGCCCCCGGCGCCAGCGGCCGGGCGAACAGCAGAACCAGCAGGGCGACGAGGGCCAACGCGCCCGGCAGATCCATCCCGACGCCCAGGAAGACGAAATGACCGATCCCCAGCAGCCAGGCCCCGCCCAGCAAGGTCGCGACCGCGCCAGGCAGGAGGCTGACCGGCCGCGTCAGGCCCGGGTCGATCAGGGCCGCCAGGGCCGCCGCCGCCGCCGCCAGCAGCACCGGCCAGACGAACAGCAGGGCCGCCTCGGGCGCCGCGCCCTGCAAGGCGCAGCCGAAGACGAAGACAGTGGCGATCAGGCCCAGCCAGCCGCCCCAGGCAGAACGCTCGGCCTGTCCCGGCCACAACGACAGGCCGACGGCAACGACGCCGAGCGCCAGCATTACCGGGCTGAAGCCGCCGACGATCAGAACCACGGCGGTCAACAAGGCGAACGCCCCGCCGATCACGCGCGGCCGCGCCCGGCGCGCGCCGCTCAGCAGGACCAGCGCCAGGGCGAGCGCCGCCAGCGCCGCTCCCGCCTCCATCCACGGCAGGCGGCGCAGCAGGGTGTAATAGACGTCCGGCGAGGCGGCGCGGTTCGACATCGGCCCGGCCAGCAGACGCGTGGCCTGCAACAGGATGACGCCCCCGGTCAGGAACCACAGCCCGTCCAGCACGCCCAGACCGACCTGCCCCGCCGTCAGCCCCGCCCCGCGCCGCGCCCGCCAGGCCGCGAAACCGCCCAGGGCCGCCGCCAGCGCCAGCAGGATCCAGCCCGTCCCTTGCGCATGGGCGATCACCCAGCGGCCGAAGACGTCGGCATAGACCAGGTTCTCGCCCTTGGCCGGCAGGCTCGGCGCGCGCAACAAGGCGTCGGCCGCCTCCAGCGCCTGAGAGCCCAGATGCTGCACCGCGCCCCGGTCCAGATTGGCGGGCGTCGCATTTGCGGCGTGATACTGGTCGGGACGACCGATGAAGGCCAGGTTCAAACCGCCGATCCCCCGGTCCTTGGGCACGGTGAAGTCGGTGCCGTTGGGCATCCGCTCATACATGAAGGCGGCGATGGAGGTGGCGGTGGTCCCGCCGTCGGCTTTCGCCGCGGCACGGCGGAACAGCTGGACCGTCGGCCCCGCCTCGCGCCCGGTCTCGAACATGGCGGCGCGGCCGCCGCCGCCGCGCGCCTCGAGATTGACCACGGCCCCGATGCGGTCGCGCAGGGGATGGCCGCCGAAGAAGACCCGCGCCCCGTCCAGGCCCAGCTCCTCCGCATCGGTCAGCAGGACGACCAGGTCACGCTCGGCCGGGCCGCGCGCCTGGATCGCCCGCACGGCCTCCAGGATGGCGGCCACCCCGGCTGAATCGTCGGCCGCGCCGGGGGAGCCGACCACGGTGTCGTAATGGGCCATCAGCATGACGGCGGGCTGGCTGCGGTCTTTTCCGGGCAGGACGCCGATCAGGTTGATCGCCTGATTGTTCGCCGCGCCGGGATCGCCGCCCGCGCGCTCCAGCCGCTTGACGGCGGCGGGCGACAGCGGGCCGGCCTGCTCGCTGACCTGAAGCCCCAGCTGCGTCAGGCGGTCGTTCAGATAGGCGCGGACCCGCGCATGTTCGGGCGAGCCGACCGGGTGAGGCGCGCGGGCGATCTGTTCGATGTCGGTCATGGCCCGCGCGGCCGAGAAGGCGACAGCGGGCGCGTCGGCCGGTCGAGGCTTCGGCGCCTGGGTGGTCCATACCGCCAGCAAGAAGGCGAGCGTCAGCGATCCGAACAGCAGGGCCAGCCGCATGAGAGATCCTCCCCGATCCAAGCGGCAGTAGGACCAAGCCCGAGCGGAATGGCAAGAGGGCGGCGGCGGGTCTCCCCGCCGCCGCCCTCCCGATCCGCCGTATCGGCTTAGAAGCGCTTGGACAACTCCACGCCGTACATGCGCGGCTCGTTGACGAAGGCCGTCAGGTTGTTGAAGTCGATGGCGCCGATGACGTTGGCTTCGTCCGTGATGTTGCGGACATAGACGGCCGCCTCCAGACCCCGGTTCAGGTCGCGCCAGCCAGCGCGCAGGCCGCCTTCGAAGTTGGTGTCCTGACGGAACTCGACCGCCTCATAGAGGAAGAGGTTGAAGTCCTTCTGCATCACCCAGTCGGTCGAGGCGAACAGCTCCTGATCGTCGCCGATCGGGCGGACGTAGGACAGGGTCAGGTTGGCCGAATACTCGGGCGCCTGCGGGAAGGGGTTGCCGTCGATGTTGGCTCGATCCGTGCCGCCGACATTCACCATGGGGTCGGTGATGGTGCACAGGTGGTTGCCGCAGATGGCGACCAGCAGGTCCTTGTCCTTGATCTCCGTGTGGTTCCACGCCACGCCGCCGGCCAAGGTGAAGCCCGCGCCCAGATAGACGTCGCCGTCGATCTCCAGACCGTAGCCCTGCCCCTTGTCGGCGTTGATCAGGCGGTTGGAGTTGTCGATGCCGCCGATGGCCGTGAACTGCATGTCCTTGACGTCATACAGATAGGCCGTGGCGTTCAGGCGGGCGCGGCCGTCCCACAGGCGAGCCTTGAAGCCGGCCTCATACGACATGACCGTTTCCGAATCCGCCGTGGTCAGAACCGGCAGGTTGCGGCCCTGGATCGACGGACCGCGATAGCCGCTGGCCACGCGGGCGAACAGGTTCAGGCTGTCGTTGACCTCATACAGGGCGCTGACGTCCCAGCTGACCTGCTCGTCGCCGACCGAGACCTGGCCTTCTGCATTGGCGGGCGTGCCGACCACGATGCGGCCGTGATAGTCGCGGCTGTCGTCGGTATAGCGCAGGCCGCCGGTCAGCTTCAGAGCGTCCGTGACCTGATAGTTGGCCTGACCGAAGACCGACCAGGAGTCCGACTTCTGCACGATGTCGGTGACCTTGGTCGGCATGAGGCCGCCGACGCCGTCGAACGTGCCCGACACCAGATTGATGCGCTCGTCCCAGTAGAAGGCGCCGACCTGCCAGCCCAGACGGCCCGCGCCGTTCGAGGCCAGGCGCAGCTCATAGGTGTTCTGCAGCAGATCGCTGGACAGGGTGCCGGACTCGACCGGGAACGGAGTCTTGTAGCCTGCGCCCGTCGGCGCGCCCGCGGAGACGCCGCCGTCGATGTCGCCGTCGCCCTGGGACCAGCCCTGGAAGGAGCCGACCACGCCGGTCAGGGTCGCCGGGCCGAAGTCATAGGCGACCTGCAGCGACTGCGAGGTGGTCTTCTGCTTCTGGAAGTTGTTGCGGCCGCCGTCATACCAGACCGTGTCGCGATCGAAGTTGTCGTTCAGCTTGTTCGAGCCCTTGGTCAGGACGTTGGCGCGGTTCATCGTGCCTGTGCCTTCATAGTCGCGCGCCTGCAGGGTCAGCAGGGTCGAGAGACGGTCGGTCGGGGTCCAGGCGACGTGGATGCGGCCCGCCACATCGTCGAAATTGCCCAGGTCCTTGCCGTCCTTCTTGGCGAAGGGGGCGTCATAGGCGTTGTTGATCCAGTCGTCGCGGTGGTTCCACAGGGCCGCCACGCGCACCGACAGCGTATCCGACGCCGGCAGGGTCACGGCCGCCTCGGCGCGGGTCGAGCCATAGTTGCCGTAGGTGATCGAGCCGAAGCCGGTGAACTCATCGCCCGGCTTGGTGGTGTCGATCTTGATCACGCCGGCCGGGGTGTTGCGGCCGAACAGGGTGCCCTGCGGCCCGCGCAGCACTTCCAGCTGCTTCACGTCGAACAGGGGGAAGCCCTTCAGATAGACGCTTTCCAGAACCAGTTCGTCCATCACCATCGACACTGGCTGAGACGCCGTGAAGTCGAAGTCCACATTGCCCAGGCCGCGAATGTAGAAGCGCGGGGCGTAGCGGCCGTTGGAGCTTTCGACCTGCAGGCTGGGCACGCGGCCCGACAGCTGCAGGATGTCGCCGCCGCCGGCGTTCACGGCGTTCAGCGTCTCGGTGTTCATCGCCGTGACGGCGAAGGGCACGTCGCGGATGCTTTCGCTGCGGCGCTGGGCGGTGACGACGATGTCGCCGACGGCGGCGGCCTGATCGGCCTGGACATCGGCGGATTGCGCCAGGGCCGGCGTGGAGAGCAGCAGGGCCAGACCGCTGGCGGAGGCGGCGAGAACCGAGAGACGCGTCATCGAGATATCCCCTTCTTGATGATCTTGGGTGGGTGAATTCGCCGCAGCCCCTAGGCCCGTAGCGTCGCGGGTTCCAGCGCCGATGCGGGCTGGTGCATGAACCTTTCGCGACAGGGACACAGACCGCAAGAAACCGCCGTTCGATTCACGCGTCGCCGTAGCGCGACATTGTGCGCCGCAACAGGACGTGCCAAGCAGACCGGCTGCGCCTTCCTCCGGGGCTCCCGATGCGCGAAGCGCGCGACCTGCCGCAGGAGACGCCCATGCCCCTCGCCGCCCCGTCCCGTCGCCGATTTCTTGCCGGCGCCGCCGCCCTGCCCCTGGTCGGCGGAACCGCCGCCCTCGCGCTGGATCAGTCGCCCGCCGTCATCGGCCGCGTCCTGGCCACGTCCGACCTGCACTCCGCCTATGAGCGCAGCGCCCAGCTTCTCGCCGCCTTGCGCGCTGAGGTCCGCAGCCGACCGGTTCCGCATCTGATCGCGGTCGACGGCGACATCTTCGAGCATGGCAACGTCGTGTCGGTGCGGTCCGAAGGCGCGATCGACTGGGCCTTCCTGGCCGCCCTGCCCTCCATCGCCCCCACCGTGGTCAACCTGGGCAATCACGACAACGACCTGATCCCCGACCTGCATGAGGTCGTGGAGCGGATGCAGGGCCTGGGGATCACCGTCCTCAGCAACATCGTCGACGCCCGCAACGGCCGACCCTACGCCCCGGCCGCGACGGAGTTGACCTTCGGCGAGCGCCGTCTGCGCATCGCCGGCTTCGGCACGAATTCGCTGAACACCTATCCCAAGGCCAGTCGCGACTGGCTGTCGATCCCCGATCCGACCGAATGGGCCAACGCCCATCTGTCGTCGCTGCTGGAGGGTGCCGATCTGACGCTGGTGATGAGCCACGCAGGCGTGGCGGGCGACCGCGGGATGCTGGCCGCCCTGCCCGACGGCGCCCTGATGATCGGGGGACACAACCACCTGCTGTTCCAGGAACCGCTGGGGCGCGGCCTCTACGCCCACACCGGATCGTGGAGCAACGCCTATACCGCGGCGGACTATCTCAGCGATGGAAGCGTGCGGGCCCAGTCGCGCACCGTCGCCCTGGACGGCGCCGCCGACCCGACCCTGGCCGTCCTGATCAGCACGACCCTGGACCGGCATCTGACCGCACAGGAGCGCGCCGTTCTCGGGACCAGCCCGACCGCCCTGTCGCTGGGAGACACCGGCCGCGCCGTGGCCGCCGCCTTCGCCCGCTTCGCCGGGGCCCAGGCGGGCTTCATCGGCCACACGACGCTGGGGACGGGTCTGTCCGCCGGGCCGGTCAGCCGCTACGCATTCGACGCCGTGGTGCGTTTCGACGGCAAGCTGATGGCCGCCGAGGTTCCGGCCTCGCGACTGGCCGAACTGACCGCCCTGGCCAACCAGGATCGGGTCATGCCCTTCGCCCGCCGCACCGGCGACTTCGTCTATGGCGCGGTCGAAGGAATCGAGGGGCGCGAGACCGTCCGCATCGTCACCACCGACTGGTGCGCCCTGAACCAGCATGAGTATTTCGGCGTGACTGATCTGGCCTTCGCCGAGGTTCCCGGCCCCGGCGTCAAGGCCGTCGCCGCCCAGGGCCTGCTGTCGGTCGCCTGACGGCTCAGACGGTCTGACGGCTCAGGCGGCGCGCCGTGCGGCGGCCGCGCTCTTCACATAGAGGCCCTTGCGTCCGGCCACCGGACGAAAGGCCACGCTGTCGCCGTCCGGCCGCTCGTCACGCCCCAGGAACAGGCAGCCATCGTCGACCATCCGCCGCTCCAGCCCGTCCAGCACCCGCGCGCGGCGTTCCGGCGCCATGTCGTCCAGGACATTGCGGCAGAAGACCACGTCGAACCGGCCCTCGTCGGCCGCCTCGTCCAGCAGGTTGGCGCGCTTGAAGGCGATGGCGGCGCGCAGTTCGGGCCGCGCCCGCCACTGATCATCGACCTGCTCGAACCAGCGCAGCATGGCGCGCGCCGACAGGCCGCGCTGTATCTCGAACGAGGTGTAGAGGCCCGACAGCGCCTTCTCGATCGCCTGACGCGACAAATCCGTAGCCTCGATCTCGACCTGGGCGCCGGCCTCGAGCGCGGCGATGGCCAGGGAATAGGCCTCCTGCCCGGTCGAGGCGCCGGCGCACCAGAGGCGCACCCGTCCGCCCGGGCGCGCCGCCGTCAGGGCGGGCAGCAGTTCGCGCTCCATCACCTCGAAGGCCGCACGGTCGCGGCGGAACCAGGTCTCGCCGTTCAGCAGGGCCTCGATCACGCTCCACCCCAGGGAGGCGACCGGGCGGCTCCACAGGCTGGCCAGCATGGCTTCGACGTTGTGATAGCCCTCGCGCCGCGCCACGGGCCCCAGCCGATGCTCCGCCAGCTGCATCCGGTCTCGGGTCAGCCGGAAGCCGGCGCGGGACGCCAGCAGGGTCTGAAGACGATCGAAATCCTCCGGCGTCATGACGGCGACTGCACCACTCCCACTTCGGCGAGCTTGGCCTGAAGGATCTCGCCGTCGAAGGGCTTCATAACATATTCGTCGGCCCCTGCGGACAGGGCTTCGGCGATTCGATCGGCCCGCGTCTCGACCGAACAGAACAGAACCTTGGGCGTGCGCCCGCCCGGCAGGTCGCGCAGGCGACGCAGGAAGGCCAGGCCGTCCATCACCGGCATCTGCCAGTCCAGCAGCACCACCTGGGGCATGGCCGCCTGGCAATAGTCCAGCGCCTCGGCGCCGTCGGCCGCCTCGGCCACGTCAAAGGACAGGTCCTCCAGGATGCGGCGCGCCACCTTGCGGATGATGCGGCTGTCATCGACGATCAGACAGGTTCTGGGATCCACAGGGTCTATTCCCGTTTGGCGCGAGATCAAAACCACGCTCACGCCATAGTCGTTCAGGCGGGTTAACGGAGCGTTGGCTAGACGAACGCGGGTTGCTCACTAGCGCCCGGCAAGCGCGCCATCAAGGCCACGCGGCCCTCTTCAGCCGCCAGGTCCAGCCGCCCGCCCGCCTCGCGCGCCGTCAGCCACAGCCAGTAGGGTTGGATCCACTGCCCGGCCAGCCCCTCGGTCAGCCGCTCGCCCTTCAGGCCGACCACGGCCTCCGGCTTGAGCCGGGCGCGGGCGCCCTCGGCCGATCCGACCAGAAACAACTGATCGCCTTCCCGGCGGACGGTCACCACCGCCGCCCCGCCCATCGGCAGGGCCGAAACGGTCAGATAGGCCAAGTTGATCAGGGTCCGCGCCTGGATCTTGGAGAAGGTCTCATCCCCTACGCGCCAGTCCAGCGTGGCGCGCCCGCCGTCGGTCAGACCCGCGACCAGGCCGTGCAGTTCGGCGCCGGAAAACTGTTCGCTGCTGGTCGCGGCGCCGAAGGCCACCCGGGCGAAATGCACCAGGGCCACCATCTTGGCCGCGCTCTGACGGATCAGGCCCAGGGCGTCGTCGCGCATGTCCTGGGCGCCGGGATCGTCCAGCAGGTCCAGCCCCGACATCACGGCGCCGGCCGGGCTGATGAAGTCGTGGCACAGCTTGGCGGCGATGAAGGCGGCCAGTTCGGCGCCGTCCACAGGCAGATCGGCGGCGGGTAGGGAGGCAGGGTCGTCGGAAACAGTCATGGCGCACAAGGTTTCGAAATGGTTAAGGCCAAGGTGGCCTGATTTGCCGGTTCGTTAAACCGGCCGCATGGTCTATCCAGCCCTTCATGACCGCCTCCGCCTACGCCGACCTTGAATCCGACCTCGTCTCCGGCCGCCTGGCCGAGATCATCGCCGACATCGCCGAAGAGGCCGCCCGCCTGATCCTACCCTACTGGCGGGCCGATACGGCCGTGGAGACCAAGGCCGACGCCAGCCCCGTGACCGAGGCCGACCGCGCCGCCGAGGCCCTGATCCTGGCCCGCCTGGCCGAACATTGGCCCCAGGTCGAGGCCGTCGCCGAGGAGGCCGTCGCCGCCGACGGCACCCCGTCGTCGGTCGGTACGTGGTTCTGGCTCATCGACCCGCTGGACGGCACGCGCGGGTTCGTCCAGGGGCGCGAGAGCTATTCGGTCAACATTGCCCTGATCCGCGGCGACGCCCCCGTGGCCGGCGCGGTGACGGCCCCGGCCCTGGGCGTCAGCTGGCGCTCCGCCGCGCCGGGCCAGGGCGCGCTGCGCCGCGCCTTCGGCGAGCCGTGGAAGACGATCCGCGTGCGCGAACGCCCCGCCGACGCCGTCGCCCTGGTCAGCCACAGCATCAGCGACGAGGACGCCCTGCGTCTGGCCGCCCGCAACGGCTGCACCCAATGGCAGGGCATGGATTCCTCGCTGAAGTTCTGCCTGATCGCCGAGGGCCGCTTCGACGCCTATCCGCGCACCGGCCCCACCAGCGAATGGGACACCGCCGCCGGCCAGGCCGTGCTGGAGGCGGCGGGCGGCCGCGTCCTGGCCGAGGACGGCCGTCCCCTGGCCTACGGCAAGCCCGGCTTCCTCAACGGCCCCTTCTCCGCCATCGGCGCCTGAAGCCGATCAGGCCGAGGCGTCCACCCGCGCCATCTCGATCTGTGCCGAGAGGCCGGCGGGCAGGTCTCGTTCGGGCACGCTCGCCAGGTCTTCCAGATGCGCCCGGTCCCTGGGCCGGATCAGCACGCTGGCCACCGCCGGGTCCGCCAGGGCGTAGGCCAGGCAGATGGCCTCGCCGGTCCATCCCGGCGTCCGGTGCAGGAAGGCGAAGGAGCCCGGCCGCTCCAGATCGGCCTCGCCGCGCCCCGCGCCCCAGCCGCCGAACAGGCCCCGCTTCTTCGCCCCGCCCGCATCGGCGGCGCGGCGCTCGGTGGCCAGGCTTTCGGGAAAATAGTCATATGCGAACAGGCTCATCTCCCGATCGCGCGCGGCCTTCATGCGCGAGCGCACCTGCCAGGGCACATTGGCGTGAAAGGGGGTGAACAGGACGTCGAACGCCCCGGTCGAGACATAGAGATCCGTCACCGGCTCATCGCCCGACACGCCCAGCATCCGCACATACTCGGCCTTCCGCATCGCCTTCAGGGCGGTCAGGGAGGTCTGGGGCAGCTCATCCTCGGCTGGGCGATCCAGCACCGCCATGTCGAACCACCCCAGGCCCGAGGCGTGCAGCCCCTGTTCGATCGAACGGCCCAGCCTCTCGGCCGAGAAATCCCGGTCGGCGCCCAGGGTCGTGCTGACCCACACCAGCCGCCGCTCGACATGGCCCAAGGCCTCGCCGACGGCCTGAAGCAGCATCGGGTCCAGCCGCTCCAGATGATAGGCGTTCACCCCCGCCTCGAGCCCGGCGAACACCAGGTCGCGGACAGGGTTCGGCCCCCGCGCCGCCGCCTCGGCCCCCAGGCTGAGCGTCAGACTGGAGACCGCAGCCCCCGAAGCGCCGAAGGGGCGGTAGCGCATGGGGTTCAGCCCGCCTCGACCGGCGCCGAGGTCTCCAGCGCCAGGGCGTGCAGCTCGCCGCCCATCTTGCCCTTCAGCGCGGCGTAGACGGTCTGATGCTGACGCACGCGGGGCATTCCGCGAAAGACCTCCGACACGATGCGGGCGCGATAGTGGTCGCCGTCGCCCGCCAGGTCCTCGATGGCGATGTCCGCGTCGGGGAAGGCCTCGACCAGATGGGCGCGAAGGTCGTCGGCGGACATGGGCATCGTGGAACTCCTGAAACGCAGAAGGCCGCTTCCGGGCCTGAATTGTAAAGCTTATCGCCCCGCGCCCCGCCTGTCAGCCGCTCATCCGGCGCGAGGGCGCTCATACAGGTCGACGGCCGATCCCTTGTAGTCCGCGCGGGCGTAGGGGCGATAGCCCACCCGCTCGGCCAGACGCACCGAGGGCGCGTTCTCGGGCGAGATCATGCAGACCGTGCGCGCCTCCAGCCGATAGGCGTCGGTCCAGGCCAGGGCCGCCTCCAGCGCCTCGCGCGCCAAGCCCGCACCTTGAAAGGCGGGCGCCACGCCCCAGCCCAGCTCCGGCGCGTCGAAGGGAGGATCGATCTCGCGGCGATAGTCCAGCACGCCGACGCTGCCGACATAGGCCCCCGTCGTCGTCTCGCGGATCGACCAGTTGCCGTAGCCCTTGGCCTGCCAGTGGCCGATGTCGCGCAGTAGGCGGAACCAGACCTCCTCCTCGGACAGGCCTCGCCCCATGATGTGGCGGGTGAACTCGGCGTCGGCCCACAGGGCGGTCAGGTCGTCCATGTCGCCGACGGCGACGGGCGTCAGGGTCAGGCGTTGAGTGGTCAGAACAGTCACATCAATCCCAGTTGCTTGAAGCTGGCCACGCCTTCGCGGCCGACGATGAGGTGGTCGTGAACCTGAACCGACAGGGCGCGGGCGGCCTCGATCACCTGTCTGGTCATGTCGATATCGGCCCGGCTGGGCGTCGGATCGCCCGAGGGGTGATTGTGCACGATGATCATGGCGCTGGCCGACAGCTCCAGCGCCCGGCGCACCACCTCGCGCGGATAGACCGGGGCGTGGTCGACCGTGCCCCGGTTCTGAATCTCGTCGAGGATTAGCTGGTTCTTCTTGTCGAGATAGAGGACGCGGAACTGCTCGCGCGGTTCATGCTGAAGCGACAGGCGCACGTAGGACAGCAGCGCCGTCCACGACGAGATGACCGTGCGTCGGTTGGCCTCCTCCTTGGCGACCCGACGCGAGACTTCGTGCAGGGCGGCGAGGTCCAGCGCCGTCTCGGCGCCCACGCCCTTGGCCCGACCGCGCGAATCCTCGGCCTTGACCGTCATCAGGTCCTCGACCGAGGCCGCCAGCACCGCCGCCAGCGATCCGAACCGCGTCAGCAGGGCCTTGGCCACCGGTTTGACGTCGACATGAGGCTGGCTGCGGAACAGAAACAGCTCCAGCAGCTCATAGTCCGGCAGATGATGGATGCCCGCCGTGCGCGCACGTTCGCGCAGCCGCTCGCGATGACCGGCGTGATGCGGCTTGGCCTTCGGCTGTTCCGGCGGTTGATCGAGCATCAGCCTCCCCCGGAAGGGAGACTAGCTCAGAATTTCGGGCGGAAAAGACCCTTGGGCGAGGCGGTGAAGATTTCCAGCCCGTCCTCGGTCACGCCGATCGAGTGTTCGCACTGCGACGACAGCGACTTGTCGCGCGTCACGGCGGTCCAGCCGTCCGACAGCACCTTCACCGCCGGCTTGCCCAGATTCACCATCGGCTCGACGGTGAAGAACATGCCCGGCTTCAGCACCGCGCCCTCGCCGCGACGGCCGTAGTGCAGGACGTTGGGGCTGTCGTGGAAGACCCGGCCGATGCCGTGGCCGCAGAAGTCGCGGACCACGCTCATGCGCTGGGCCTCGACGAATTTCTGGATGGCGAAGCCGATGTCGCCGAAGGTGTTCCCCGGCTTGATCTGGGCCAGACCCAGGTCCAGCGAGTCATAGGTGACGTCGATCAGCCGCTTGGCGCGGGCGTTGATCTCGCCGACCGGGTACATCCGGCTGCTATCGCCGTGCCAGCCGTCGACGATGACCGTATGGTCGATGTTGACGATGTCGCCTTCCTTCAGAACCTTGTCGCCGGGAATGCCGTGGCAGACGACGTGGTTGATCGAGGTGCAGACCGTCTTGGTGTAGCCTTTGTAGCCCAGGCAGGCGGGGACGCCGCCGTTGTCCAGGGTGAACTCGCGCACCAGATCGTCCAGCTCGCCCGTGGTGACGCCCGGCTTCACATGCTCGGTGATCATGTCCAGCGCCTCGGCGACCAGACGGCCCGCCTTGCGCATGCCCTCGAACCCTTCCGCGTCATAGATGCGGATTTCGTGGCTGCGGACGAAGACGTCGGTTTCCAGGTCGGGGGTCTCGTACATGATCGGCTTTCGGGGAGGCGCGCGCTCCGCGTACAGGCGGACCGGGCGAAGAAACGACTTCAGGACTTCAGATGGTCAGACTAGCACAAAACCTCAAGCCCGTCAGGGTTCACGGCTGACGTATGGCCTGGCCCTTTCTATCTTCAGCCCATGTCACAATCGCCCCCCTCCCCCACCGCCGCCGTCCTGATCATCGGCGACGAGATCCTGTCGGGCCGAACCCGCGACAGCAATCTGAACACCCTGGCCCGCTTCCTGGCGCCGCTCGGCGTCGATCTGATGGAGGCGCGGGTGGTCGGCGACCGTCAGGACCAGATCGTCGCGGCGCTGAACGCCCTGCGCGCGACGCACGACTATGTCTTCACCACCGGCGGCATCGGCCCGACCCATGACGACATCACCGCCGATGCGGTCGGCGCCGCCTTCGGCGTTTCCGTGCGCGAACACCCCGAGGCCCTCGCCATCCTGGAGCGCCGCTATGCGCCGGGCGAGTTCAACGCTGCGCGGCGCCGCATGGCCCGCGTGCCCGAAGGCGGCGTCCTGATCGCCAATCCGGTCAGCGACGCGCCGGGCTTCCAGGTCGACAACGTCTTCGTCATGGCCGGCGTGCCCAAGATCATGGAGGCCATGCTGGACGACGTGGCGCCGCGCCTGAAGACGGGCGTCCCGGTGCACAGCCGGTCGTTGCGCGTCAGCGGCGTCGGCGAGGGCGCCGTGGCCGACATCCTGCGCGCCGCCGCCGAGGCCAGACCACACCTGTCCTTCGGCTCCTATCCCTTCGGTTTCGGCGCCGGACAGACCGCCGGCGAGGTCGGAACCCAGCTGGTTATCCGGGGTCGGGATCAGGCCGAAGTTGACGCTGCGGAACACGATCTTGCCGGAAACCTACGTTCTTCAGGCATCGAAATTGCCGTTACGTAACCTCACCAAGGTGTGAAATTGTGCGATTTTTGCGCCACGCTTTCGCCGAGAAGCGGTCCGACACCGGCCTTGGACGCAACGCTTTCATGACACGGACGCTGTGATGGGTAGCGTGGCGGCCCTCCCCGAACCAAGGCCGCCCGCCTTTCTCAAAATGGTCGGCCCACGACATAGGTGAAGCGTAATGACTCCCAGGAACATGGCCCGCCTCGGCGGCCTGGCTCTGACCACCGCCCTGATGACGGGCGTCGCCGCCCCGGCCTTCGCGGGCTCCTTCTATCTGCAGGAACAGTCCGTGCGCGGCGCCGGACGCGCCTATTCGGGCGAAGCCGCCGACCGCGGCGTCGGCTCGATGTGGTGGAACCCCGCCTCCATCGCCCGCAGCGGCCGTGAAGTCTCGGTCGGCCTTCACGCCATCCGCATCGACTCCGAGGTGAAGAACGCCGGCTCCTACGTCACCTATCCGGGCGGCGTGGACGTGCCGGTGGTCAACCCGCGCAACACCGAGGTCGACCCGATCGAAAGCGGCCTGGTGCCGAACTTCGCCTTCGCCACGCCGATCGGCGACCGCTTCGCCGTCGGCGTCTCGGTGGCCGCCCCCTACAACTTCACCACCAAGTACGAACAGGGCTCCTTCGCCCGCTACGACGCCCTGACGTCGGAGCTGCGCTCGGGCGACGCCAGCCTGACCGTGGCCTATCAGGTCAACGACTGGCTGGACGTCGGCGCCGGTCTGAACGCCCAGTTCGTCAAGGCCAAGCTGACCTCGGCCATGCCGTCGGTGTCCCCCCTGCTGCCGGACGGCTCCTCCTCGCTGGAAGGCGACGGCTGGGACTTCGGCTGGAATGTCGGCGCCCAGGTCCACAAGGGCCCGTGGGACTTCGGTCTCAGCTATCGCTCCAAGATCGAGCACGAACTGGACGGCGACGTGAACATCGTCCTGACCGGCCCGCTGGCGCCTAACAGCGTCTCGACGGGCGGCACGGCCAGCTTCAACACCCCGTGGTTCGCCTCGGCGTCGGTCCGTTACGCCGTCAACGACAAGCTGACCCTGAACGCCCAGGTCAATCGCATCGGCTGGTCCGAGTTCCAGGCCATCACCGTCGAATATCCGGGCGGCGGCGACGTCATCCATCAGAACTACAAGGACGTCACCACCGGCGCGATCGGCCTGGACTACGCCATCAGCGACAAGACCACCCTGCGCGCCGGCGTCGGCTACGATCCGACCCCGACCCGCGACAGCCTACGCACCGCCCGCATCCCGGACGCCGACCGCTGGCTGTTCTCGGTCGGCGGCTCGACCGAGGTGACCGAGGGCGTCACCTTCGACGCGGGTCTGACCTACATCGCCTTCAGCGACTCGACGATCCACGACGACCGCGCCTTCTACGCCGGCACCCCGGCGGCCGTGACCTCGCACCTGCGCGGCGAGGCCGAAGGCTCGGCCCTGGTGGCCTCGATCGGCGCCCGCTGGGCCTTCTGATCCTCGCCTGACGACGGATACGGAAACGGCGGCTCCCGCAAGAGAGCCGCCGTTTTTGTTCCTGCGCCGATCTCGACGATCAGCCTTGAGCGCCGTGTCCCTTGCCGCCGTTCGACGGACGGCGACGACGAGGACGGCGCTTCAGCTCGCCGACCGGCTTGGGTTCGGCCTCGGGCGTCGCCCGGACGGCCGAGCGGGCGCGGTCGCCCGCCATCGGGTCATAGGCCGCCGCCGGGCGCTCGGCGTGATGAGTCCGGTCGCGTTGACCCTTGCGCTGACGGTGCGGCTGGCCGCCGCCCTCGGGCTTGACGCCGTCGCGACGCGGGTTGCGACGACCGCCGCCGCGGCCCTCGCCGCCCGAACGACCCTCGCGCTCGGGCAAGGTCGCCTTCTTGGCCACGCCCGCCGCCATGATGGAGGCGTCCAACTGGGCCAGGGCCTTGTCGTTGCGACGGTCGATCGCGGGGATCTTCTGGCGCGTGACCTTCTCGATGTCCTTCAGCAGCTTCATCTCGTCGCCGGCGACGAAGCTGATGGCGGTGCCGTCCTTGCCCGCGCGGGCCGTGCGGCCGATGCGGTGGACATAGGCTTCCGGCACATAGGGCAGCTCGAAGTTCACCACGTGGGTGACCTTGTCCACATCGATGCCGCGCGCGGCGATGTCGGTGGCGACCAGGACGCGCAGCTTGCCGTTCTTGAAGGCCTCAAGCGCGCGCTCGCGCTGGGGCTGGCTCTTGTTGCCGTGGATGGCCCCGGCCTCGACGCCGCCGGCCTCCAGATAGGCCGCGACCTTGTCGGCGCCGTGCTTGGTCTTGGTGAAGACCAGGCAGCGCGTATAGGCGGGGTCCGAGAACAGCTCGGTCAGCAGGGCGCGCTTCCTGCCCTGCTCGACCCAGATCACCGACTGCTTGATGCGCTCTACCGTGGTGGCCTGCGGCGTGACCTGGACCTTGACCGGGTCCTTCAGCAGCTCGCCGGCCAGCTTGCCGATCTCCGACGGCATGGTGGCCGAGAAGAACAGGTTCTGGCGCTTGGCCGGGATGCGGCTGACGATCTGGCGGATCGGCTTGATGAAGCCGAGGTCAAGCATCTGGTCGGCTTCGTCGAGGACGAAGATCTCGGTCGAGGACAGGTCCAGCGTCTTCTGTTGCAGGTGGTCCAGCAGACGGCCGGGGGCGGCGACCAGGACGTCGAGACCCTGTTGCAGAGCGCGTTCCTGCGGACCGTATTTCACGCCGCCGAAGATGACGGCCACGCGGAAGCCCAGGTGGGCGCCGTATTGCTTGAAGCTGTCGGCGATCTGGGTCGCCAGTTCGCGCGTGGGGCTCAGGATCAGGGCGCGGGTGGTGCGCGGCTTGGGCGCCACGCGGTTCTCGGCCAGGCGATGCAGGATCGGCAGGGCGAAGGCCGCCGTCTTGCCGGTGCCGGTCTGGGCGATGCCCAGCAGGTCCTTGCCCTTCATGACGTCGGGAATGGACTTGGCCTGGATCGGCGTCGGCTTCTCATAGCCGGTCGCGGCCAGGGCGGTCAGGAGAGCCTTGTTCAGGCCCATGGATTCGAAGGTGATGGTGTCGCTCACGTCTGTCTTTCACGAACGGCGGCGCGCGCGGCTGGACAAGCCAGGCCTTCACTAGGGGCGCACGTCGCCTGCCCGAAATCGGGCGGGGAACGGGCGCCGCCCCGCGTGTATGGACGACGTATGAAATCGAATGATCCGGCCGCTCGACAGACAGGCCTTCCGGGGAGGGAAGCCCAACACGCGCTGGAACGCGCCGGTCACCGCATTGTGCGATGCAGCGCAGATGGGCCTCAATAGCGGCCAAGTCAAGGCGAACTCGGCGAAAGCCTACAACAGGTTGACCGCCAGATTGACCGCCAGAGCCAGGATCACCGTGTTGAACAGCCAGGCCACGATGCTGTGGACGGTGGCGATGCGGCGCAGGCGCTGGCTGGAGATCTGGACGTCGGCGGTCTGGTTCGCCACGCCGATGATCAGGGCGAAGTGCAGGAAGTCCCAGTAGTCGGCGTCGTCCTCGCCCGGAAACATCAGGCCCTGACGATCACCCTGGCCGGCCTCGGCGGGCGCATAGAACTCATGGGCGTAATGCAGGGTGAAAATGGTCTGCACGAACAGCCAGCTCAGGGCGATGGTGACCACGGTCAGAACCGCCGCCGTCGCCGTCGGCTTGCCGCCCGACGCCGCCATGAAGACAATGACGAAGACGCTGGCCCCCGCCGCCAACAGGCTGAGCGGCAGCACCGCCCCGCCCGCCTGGTCCAGCTCCGCCGACCGCGCGCGGATCGCCGCCACCGATCGCGCCCGACTCAACCGCATGAAGGTCAGCAGCAGAAAGGCCGTCACGCCCGCGTCCCAGGCGACCGCCAGCCGCATCGGCCAGCCCCAGACGACCGGCGAGACGGCGCTGGCCGCCGCCATCACCGCCAATCCCAACCAAAGGGCGAAATGCAGACGAAAGAGGTGCGCGACCGGCTTCATGGCCGCATGATTGCGCCGTTCCATGCGAACGGCCAGAGCCCCGCCGCCGGACTTCAGCCGTCAGCTCTTCCAGCGCAGCACCGTCTCCTTGATCGGATTGACGAAGGCGCGGCCCTCGGCGCGGCTCTTCAGCCATTCGCGCTTCAGCTGCTGATACCATTTGGCCTGTTTGTCGGCGTCGTCGATCCAGATCAGGGCCGGGTCGTATTTCAGCCCCTCGTTCTGCAGGTTCACCATGCCGCCGTCCTGCTTCAGGAAGGCGACGACGCCCATCCGCAGGAAGGGCTTGGCGATGCCGAACACCCAGTGATCGGACCAGAAGATCTGGGTGATGCGGGTCTTGGTCTCGCTCACCGGCGTCAGGCAGGTCAGGGCCAGCACCTGCTTTTCGCCCACCTGGATATGCTCCCAGCGATAGCCCGGCAGGCGGAAGGTGATCTCGGTCGCGGGCGCCCCGCCCAGCACCTTGTACAGGCGGCTGTTCGACGACGGCGCGTGACGCACCATGGCCCAGCCGAAGTCGACCGGGGCGAAGGTCTTGGCCTTCTCGTGCATCGAATGTTCGGAGCGCCACCACCACTGCTGGTGGACGTAGGGGCCGTGAGCGGGGTCCATCAGGCCGACGACGGCGTGGTCGATATGGCTGTCGAAATCCATCCACTCGACCAGACGGGGCTGGCCGACGGCGCCGGGGAACTGCGGCGGTTCCTGATCCGGCTCGGACGGGTTGCGGGCGTCCGCCGCCATCCAGACGAAGACCATGCCCTGGCTCTCGCGCACCGGGTAGGATCGGACCTTGATGCGGTTCGCCTCGAACGCCTGATCCTCGACCAGCGACGGGATGGCCGCGCAGACGCCGTCGGGCCGGAAGCGCCAGCCGTGATAGGGACATTCGATCGTCTCGCCCTCGCCCGGCTTCTCGACCAGCCGCCCGGCCGACAGCGGCGCCGCGCGGTGGGGGCAGATGTCGCGCATCCCATAGACCTCGCCGGCGCGCGTGCGGCCGATCAAGACCGGCTCGCCCATGATCTCATAGTGTTTCAGGCTGGCGACCGGCACGTCGCGCGCCAGGGCGACGAAATACCAGGCGTCGGTGATGAAGCCCTTGCCGAAAGCCGTCGGCGGGGCCTTAGCTTCTGGGGCGGCGGAAGATGCGGGCGCGGCGTCTGCGGTCATGGCCGCCTTGTAGCAGCAGCGACGGTCGGCCGTCCAAAGGCCATTCCCTTCCTCAGCCGATGAATTAATCTGGCGCAAATTTTCTTTGGGAGAGACGCCTTGATCCGCACCGCCTCCACCGCCCTTTTCGGCGCCGCCGCCCTGTTGCTGGCCGCCGCCCCCGCCGCCCTGGCTCAGGACGGCCCCGCCAATCACGCGACGCACGCCGCCTTCGCGTCCGATCGCCTCAGCGTGGTGGTCGACGGGCCGGAGGGCGCGCCCGACCTGATACTGATCCCCGGCCTGTCGTCCTCGCCGGACATCTGGCAGGGCGCGGTCGATCACCTGAACGGGCGCTATCGCGTCCACCGCATCCACGTCGCCGGTTTCGCCGGCGCCGCGCCGCAAGCCAACGCGCAGGGCGACGCCCCCCAACCGGTCGGCGCCCCCGTGGCCGAGGAGATCGCCCGCTACATCCGCGAACAGCATCTGAACAAGCCCGCCGTCGTCGGCCACTCCATGGGCGGGACCATGGGCATGATGCTGGCCGCGCGTCACCCCGATCTGGTCGGCAGGCTGATGGTCGTCGACATGATCCCCTTCATGGGCGCCATGTTCGGCGCGCCCGGCGCGACCGCCGAGAGCGTGACGCCCGTCGCCAACCAGATCTGGACCGCCCAATCCGCCAGCCCGCGCGACGCCTACGTCGCCCAGGCGACAACCGCCATCAACGGCATGATCAACACCGAGAACCGCCGCGAGGAAGCCCTTCAGGACATGCGCGACAGCGATCAGAAGGTCTCGGCCGCCGCCTTCCGCGAACTGGTCACGACCGACCTGCGCCCCGAACTGGCCAAGATCACCGCCCCGACCGAGGTGCTCTACGTCAAGTTCAACGACGCCCGCATGACCGATGCGATCACCGACGCCATCTATCAGGCGTCGTTCGCGACCCTGCCCGGCGCGAAGCTGAAGCGCATCGACGACAGCGCCCACTTCATCATGTTCGACCAGCCGACGGCCTTCTACGGCGAGTTGGACGCCTTCCTGGCCCGATGAGCCATCCGGCCGCGGACCGGATCGTCGGCCTTTATCAGGAGAAGGCGGCGGACTGGATTCGCGACCGAGGCTCTGTTCTGCGCCGGGATGAGGGCGACTGGAACGAAGCGGCCTGGCTGGGCCGCTTCACGCAGGGCTGGCCGCCCGGCGCCCGCGTGCTGGACGTCGGCTGCGGCTCGGGCTGGCCCATGGGCGCCGCCCTGCTGGAGCGCGGATTCGAGGTTATCGGCCTCGACGCCTCGCCCGGCCTGATCGCCCATGCGCGCGAGACCCTGCCGGGCGGGGACTGGCACATCGGCGACATGCGCGAACCCCTGCCGGACGGCGCCTTTCACGGCGTTCTGGCCTGGCACAGTCTGTTCCATCTGACGCCTCAGGCGCAGACGACGGTCCTGCCCGCCCTGGCCGCCCGCGTCGGCTCAGGCGGGCGGCTGATGTTCACCGCCGGTCCCGCTCACGGCGAGGCGATCGGCGAATGGCGCGGCGAACCGCTCTATCACGGCAGCCTGGACCCTGACGCCTACCAAGCCCTGCTCAGCGAGGCCGGCCTGACGGTAGAGAGCGCCGGCGATCAGGGCGTCTGGCTGGTCCGGCGCGCCATTCTTTCGGCGAAATAAACGCACACGCTGGCGTGATCGGAAACGGGGGCGTTTTCGCGGGCGACGTGAACGGCTAGAGCGAAATCGGTTCAGTTGGACTGCGTTCAACTGAATCCAGATATTCGCTCCAGCTTAATTCTGGACCATTGTTCTAGGTTCAGTCGATTCCGACTGAACCGAAAATGGTCTAGGGTTCGCGCCGCTGGCATAGAGGGATGTTCATGGCGCGCAAGGACCGCGGACCCGACGGGAACGATCAGGGCGGAGGAAAACCGCGTCGCACCTTCATGGGCCGTCTCTTCTACTGGGGCGCCGTTCTGGCCGTCTGGGGTCTGATCTTCGGCGTCGTCTTCTTCGCCGTCTTCGCGCGCGACCTGCCCGACACCTCCAGTCTGTATGAGGTCGATCGCCAGCCCTCGATCACCTATCTGGACCGCTCCGGCGCCCTGATCGCGGTGCGCGGCACCCAGATGGCGCCGCCCGTCGATCTGGACGCCCTGCCCGACTACGTCCCGGCCGCCTTCGTGGCCATCGAGGACCGCCGCTTCTACCACCACCCCGGTTTCGACCCGATCGGCATGAGCCGCGCCATGGCCTCGAACCTGAAGGCCGGGCGCGTGGTCCAGGGCGGTTCGACCATCACCCAGCAGTTGGCCAAGAACCTGTTCCTGACGCCCGATCAGAACATGAAGCGCAAGGTCCAGGAGCTGATGCTGGCCGTATGGCTGGAGATGAAGTTCTCCAAGAAGGAGATCCTCGCCCTCTATCTGAACCGCGTCTATTTCGGCGCCGGCGCCTATGGCATCGAATCCGCCTCGCAGCGCTATTTCGACAAGAGCGCCGATAAGCTGACGGTCGGCGAAGCCGCCCTGCTGGCGGGTCTTCTGAAGGCGCCCTCGCGCTATTCGCCGGTGTCCGAGAGCGAGCGCGCCGCCGCCCGCGCCAACGTCGTTCTGAACGAAATGGTCGAGGTCGGCGCCATCACCCGCGCTCAGCGCGACGCCGCCGTAGCCGAGCCGGTGCGGGTGTCCAAGACGCTGGCCAGTCAGCACGCCCAGTACTTCATCGACTGGCTCGACAAGCAGATCCGCGGCCTGGTCGGCGAGCCGACCGAGGATCTGGTGGTCGAAACCACCCTGGACCTGACGCTGCAGACCGACGCCGAGCGCGCCGTGCGCCGCATTCTGGACCGCGACAAGGGCAAGGGCGTCGAGCAGGCGGCCCTGGTCGCCCTGGACGGCGACGGTCGGGTGCGCGCCATGATCGGCGGTTCGTCGTATGGCGACAGCCAGTTCAACCGCGCCGTCGACGCCCGCCGCCAGGCGGGCTCGGCCTGGAAGCCCTTCGTCTATCTGGCGGCGGTCGAGGCCGGCTATACGCCCGAGACCCCGGTGGTGGACCAGCCGGTGACCATCGGCGGCTGGTCGCCGCGCAACTACTCGGGCCGCTTCTCGGGCCAGATGACCCTGGCCCAGGCCGTGGCCCAGTCGACCAACACCGTCGCCGCCTATGTCGCCGACCAGGTCGGGCGCGACAGCGTGGCTCGCGCCGCCCGCCGTCTGGGGATCAGCAGCGAGATCGGCCTGCAGCCCTCCATGGCCCTCGGCGCCGTCGAGGTCAGCCCGCTGGAGATGGCCCAGGCCTATGACGCCTTCGCCAACGGCGGCCGCCGCGTCGACGCCTACGGCATCAGCCGCATCCGCACCCCGTCTGGGCGGGTGATCTACACCCACGGCCCGTCCGAAAGCGGCCAGGCCATCAACAATCCGCCGCTCTACTACATGAACCAGATGCTGCGCGGGGTGATCACCTCGGGCAGCGGTCGTTCGGCCGCCATCGGCGGGCGCGACATCGCGGGTAAGACCGGCACCACCTCGGACTACAAGGACGCCTGGTTCGTCGGCTACACGGGCGGCTTCGTCGCCGCCGTCTGGGTCGGCAAGGACGACAACAAGCCGATGGCCCGCGTCACCGGCGGCTCTTCGCCCGCCGCCATCTGGCGCGGCTTCATGGAGGCGGCCCTGCCGCGTCTGGCGGTCCAGGCCATCCCCAACGGCCCGCCCCTGCCCGAGGGTTGGATCCCGCCCGACCCCGTCGGCGACCTGATGGGCCAGGTCGAGGACCCCTACGCCACGGCCGTTCCCTACGACGACGCCCAACCGCCCGTGGTCATCGACGGCCAGGCCCCGCAGGCGGCCCAGCCGCAACAGCCCCCGGCGGCGCGACCCGCTCCGCAACAGCAACGCCAGCCCGACGCGCTGTTTTTCTAGGCTTTCCTTCTCCCCTTGTGGGAGAAGGATTTAACCGACCGCGTGAAGCGCCGCGCCATGCTCGCGCAGCCAGCGTCGGTGCGGGCGATGATCCCCGACCAGACGGGCCACGACCGCCCAATAGGCCGGGCTGTGGTCGGCGTGGACCAGGTGGGCGACCTCGTGCGCGGCCAGGTAGTCGGCCACCGCGGGCGGGGCCATGATGACGCGCCAGGAATAGCGGATCGAGCGGTTGTGCGGACTGCACGAGCCCCAGCGCGAGCGGGTGTCGACGATGGACACCTTCACCGGCTTCTGGCCCAGAGCCTTGAGGTGAACCTCGGTCCGCTCGACCAGGAAGTCGCGTGCGGCGCGACGGAACCAGTTCTCGATGCGTCGTGAGAAGGCCTCGCCCTCTCCGCCCGAGCGCAGCACCGGCCCCTCGGCCGTTTCGACCAGGCGCGCCGCGCCTGCGCCGCCCGTCGCCTCCAGCCGCAAGGGACGCCCCTGCCAGCTCACCTCGGCGCCCGGCGCAAACGCCAGGGTCTCGGCCCGCGCGGCCAGCCGTTCGGCGATCCATCCGGCCTTGGTGCGGGCGAAGGCCACGACTTCGCCCAGGCGCCGCTCGCTGGGAGCGACGGCCACGGCCTCGCCGGCGCGGGCGTCAATGCGGATCGACAGCCGACGCGCGCGCGGATTGACCGACAGCCTCAGGGCGCCGCCGCCCTCAAGCGGCAGACGCTGACCGTTCCGGTACGACACTGACAGCTTCATTGCTGGCGATGAAATCGCGCACGCGCGGATAGATCTCCTCGCGGAACCGGCGGCCGTTGAAGACGCCGTAGTGGCCGACCTTGGGCTGGACGTAGAGCAGGCGCCGATCGTCCGGGATGTTCGGCGTCAGGCCGTGCGCGGCCTGGGTCTGACCGACGCCGGAGATGTCGTCCATCTCGCCCTCGATGGTGGCCAGGCCGATGTCCGTGATCGCGGTCAGATCAACCGTCTCGCCGCGATGCTGCAACAGGCCGCGCGGCAGCAGGTGCTGCTGGAAGACGATGTCGATGGTCTGGAGATAGAATTCCTCGGTCAGGTCCAGCACCGACAGATACTCGTCGTAGAACTGCTCGTGCTTCTCAACCCCGTCGCCGTCGCCCGCCACCAGATCCTCGAAATAGCGGCGATGGGCGTCGACGTGCTTATCCTCGTTCATCGACATGAAGCTGTAGAGCTGGACGAAGCCTGGATAGACCCTCCGCCCGACGCCCGGATAGGGCCAGGGCACGGTGTGGATCATGTTCGACTTGAACCAGGTGAAGGGCTTTTCCTCGGCCAGCTGGTTCGTCACCGTCGGCGACAGGCGGGCGTCGATGGGCGAGCCCATGAAGGTCATGGAGGCGGGCCGGTTCGGGTCGTTCTCGGCCGCCATCACCGCGCAGGCCGCCAGCACCGGCGGCCCCGGCTGGCAGACGCCGACGACGTGGGCGCGCGGCCCGACCGCCGCCAGCATGGCGCGCACATGGTCGATGTAGTCGTTGAAGTCGAAACGGCCCTCCAGCATCGGCACCTGGCGCGCGTTAGACCAGTCGGTGACATAGACGTCGTGGTCGCGCAGGAAGGTCTCGACCGTGCCGCGCAGCAAGGTGGCGTAGTGGCCCGACAGCGGGGCCACGATCACCACGGCGGGCGCGGCGGCGGGTCGGCCCGCGCGTTTCAGGTCGCCGATGTTGCGTGCGAACCGCACCAGACGGCACCAGGGCGAGGACCAGACGACCTGTTCGGTGGTGCGGACGGGCTTGCCGTCGATCTCGATCGTCTCCAGACCCCAGTCGGGCTTGCCGTAGCGACGCGTCAGACTCTCGAACACCTCAGCCGTGGCGTAGGCGGTGCGGCCGATCGCCGTATCCGACGCCGGATTGAATGGAGAGGTCCAGAACTGGCGGGCCATCTGGGCCCCGATCCGGAACGGCGTCGCCGAATGATAGGCGAGCTCGTGAAAAGCGTAGAGCATGAAACCCCGACTGCGGCCCCCGCCGATGCGGAACGCCGATCATACAGGGTGCTGCGCCGCAAAAAAGACCGGCCGCGCTTCGTTCAGGGAAAGGTGATCAGCCCTTCTCCATCGCGTTTTCGATCAGGGTCGCCGTGCGGCTGGGCCCCAGGTCGTGGGCCACGGCGCTGCGGAACCGGCCGTCCGGCCCCATCAGATAGACGGTCAGGCCGTGATTCATGGTGTAACCCTCGCCCTCGCCGACCTTCTGATAGAAGGCGCGGTACTCCCTGGCGACCTGGGCCACCTGTTCCGGCGTGCCGGTCAGGCCGATGACGTCATCCGGGAAGCCGTCCGAGGACAGATAGTCCTTCAGCATCTGCGGCGTGTCGCGCTCAGGGTCGATGCTGATGAAGACGATCTGCAGATCCTTGGCCTTGTCGCCCATCCGCTCCTGCACGGCGTTCAGCACGCCAAGCGTCGTGGGGCAGTAATCTGGGCAGTAGGTGAAGCCGAAGAAGACCAGGCTCCACTTGCCTTCCAGAATCGACTGATCGACGACCTGGCCGTCCTGATCGGTCAGGGTGAAGGGGCCGCCGACCAGAGGCTGGCCCGTCGCGGCGTCCGTCGTCTGGGCCGCCTGCTGGCGACCGCCGACCACCACCATGGTGATCAGGCCCAGCGCCAGGGCGATGACCGCGCAGGCGGCGGCGAACAGGATCACGGGACGGCGGGGCATGGCGTCTCCTCGGCGGAAGGGTCATTCGGCAGGCGCGACACGGCGAACCGTGCAGCCGCCCTGCGCCCGGTCTATAGAAGAGGGGTGAGCCCTACAGAAGCCCCCATTCCGCCGCACGTCCAGCCGCCCGCCTCGCCGCACCTCCTGGCCCTGGCGGAAGGTGAGCTGGCCGGCCTGCCGGAGCTGCCCCGACGCGGACGCGGCCTGTCGCTGCGCACCCTGATCGTGCTGCGCTGGCTGGCGGTGGTCGGCCAGACCTCGGCGATCCTGACGGCCTATTTCGCCCTGCATTTCCCTCTGCCCCTGTGGGAATGCCTGACCGTGATCGGCGCCGGCGTGGCGATGAACCTGGCCACCATGGCGCGGGCGCGGCGCATCGACGGCAGCCTGCCGGACGGGCCTCGAACCGCCGCCCAGCTGGGTTTCGACATCCTGCAACTGGCGACCCTGCTGGCCCTGACCGGGGGGCTGGCCAACCCCTTCTGCCTGCTGCTGGTGGCGCCGGTGACCATCGCGGCGGCCGCCCTGCCCGCGCGTCAGGCGGTGATCCTGGGCGTCATGGCCCTGATCGCCGTGGGCTTCCTCTTCTCCTGGTCCCTGCCCTTGCCGTGGCGGCTGCACGAACATCTGGAGCTGCCGGGCCTCTATCGTCTGGGCCTGGGACTGGCCCTGGTGACGGGGGTGCTGTTCACCGCCGGCTACGCCTGGAAGGTCGCCGCCGACGCCGACAAGCTGGAGCTGGCTCTCGCCACCACCCAGGACGTTCTGCAGCGCGAGCAGAGGCTGGCGGCCCTGGGCGGCCTCGCCGCCGCCGCCGCCCATGAACTGGGCACGCCGCTGGCCACCATCCAGGTCGTCGCCAAGGAGATGCTGCGCGACGCCCCCACCGACAGTCCGGCCGCCGAGGACGCCGCCCTGATCCTGCAACAGGCGGAACGCTGCCGGGCCATTCTCAAGCAGCTGTCGGCCCAGCCCGAAGAGGGCGACCCCCTGTTCGCCGACATCGACCTGAAGGCCCTGCTGGAAGAGGTGGCCGAGCCGCACCGGGGCTTCGACCTGGACTTCGAGATCGCCGTCAAGGCGCCGCCCGGACACCCCGTGCCGCGCGTCCGCCGCCTGCCCGAGATCGTCCACGGCCTGTCCACCCTGGTCGAGAACGCCGCCGACTTCGCCGCCCGCAAGGTGCGGCTGACCGCCGTGGTCGACGCCGGCTGGATCGAGATCGACATCCTGGACGACGGCCCCGGCTTCGCCTCCGAGATTCTGCCGCGCCTGGGCGAGCCCTATGTGACCAGCCGCCCCCAGGCCAAGGCCCGTCGCGCCCTGGCCGCCCAGATCGCCGCCGCCTCGCGCCCCGCCCGGCGCGGCCGCCGCGCGGCGCCGCCCCCGATCACCGCCCCCATCGCCCCCAGCCAGGGCGGCATGGGCCTGGGCTTCTTCATCGCCCGCACGCTGCTGGAACGCACCGGCGCCAAGGTCTCGGTCGGGTCCGGAGACGGCGAGAAGGGCCAGCCCAAGGGCGCCCGCGTCTCCATCCGCTGGCCGCGACAGGCGCTGGAGGCGCCGGTTTCCGCCATGGAGTCCGGTGGAACCTGATGTCGCAGTCGTCGGCTTCGCCCTTGACCCTGCGCCCATGACGCACGACCTGAACCGCAGGAGAACCGCATGTCCGACCTCGAACCCCAAGTCGCCGCTCAAGTCGCCGCCCTCGACGACAAATCCCTGTTGCTGCTGGATGACGACCAGGCGCTGCGCACCCGTCTGGGGCGGGCGCTGGAATCCCGCGGGTTCGCCGTCACCGTCGCCGGCTCGGTGGCCGAGGCGAACGACGCCCTGCGCCAGGCGGTCCCGGCCTTCGCCGTGCTGGACATGCGGCTGGAGGACGGCAACGGCCTGAAGGTGGTCGAGATGATCCGCGAGCGGCGCGAGGACGCCCGCATCGTCATGCTGACCGGTTACGGCGCGATCGCCACGGCCGTCGCGGCGGTCAAGGCCGGGGCCGTCGACTATCTCCAGAAGCCCGCGGACGCCGACGACGTGGTCAAGGCCCTGCTGTCCACCGGCGAGGCGCCCGAGCCGCCGGAAAACCCCATGTCGGCCGACCGGGTGCGCTGGGAGCATATCCAGCGCGTCTATGAGCTGTGCGACCACAACGTCTCCGAGACGGCCCGTCGCCTGGGCATGCACCGCCGTACCCTGCAACGCATCCTGGCCAAACGCGCGCCGCGATAGGCTGCGCCTATCGCTTCATTGTGGGGCGCTATGCTCGCGACGCGGTCGCTCGCGACTTGAGCGCATTGTTCTTCTCCTTCTCCCCTTGTGAGAGAAGGCGCTACTCTCGCATCGTCCGGAGCGCGCCCAGGCGGGCGAAGGCCAGGGTCAGGGCCTTGCGGCGCGCGGGAGCGAGGGGCGTCGCCGGCGCCTCGCGCACCACCGCCCCGCCGAAACCGTCAGCGACGATCAGACCCGGTTCGTCAGGCAGCACGCCCTCAGGAAACTCCGGCGCCACGGCGAAATAGAA
This sequence comes from Brevundimonas olei, assembly GCF_037055245.1. Taxonomy (GTDB): domain Bacteria; phylum Pseudomonadota; class Alphaproteobacteria; order Caulobacterales; family Caulobacteraceae; genus Brevundimonas; species Brevundimonas olei. The sequence goes on along the minus strand of NZ_CP146369.1, from coordinate 364,427 downwards.
GGCGTCGCAGAACGGGCCGTACTCATGCCACTTCCGGTCGACGCGATAGTCGTCGATCCCCGACTTCACCTCGCAGATGACGATGTCCCCCTTCGGCCCCAGAGCCATGACGTCGGCGCGCCGTCCATTGGGCAGGCAGACCTCCAGCAGGGGCGCATACCCCATGTCCGCCATCAGCCGGGCGGCCCCGCGCGTGACGGACAGGGTCGTTTCGGGGCGGCTGAAGACCAGTTCGAGGTGAAGCGCGGCGGCGGGCATTCGCCTTTATGTTCCGCCTATGTTCCTATCGCAAGCGCTGCCGGTTCAGACGCCACTGATCCCGCGTCTGGCCCCACAGATTGACGGCGTGCTCATGGAAGGGCGGCGGCATGACGGCCGGTCCGCGATTGGTCGAGCCCAGCCGTTCCGCCACCTTCTCCGACGCCCGGTTGTCCGGGTCGATGCAGTGGATGACGTCCACCCAGTCCAGCACGTCGCAGGCGTAGTCCATGGTCGCGACGGCGGCCTCGATCGCATAGCCCTTGCCCGTGGCGTCGGGGTGCAGGCTCCAGCCCACCTCGCGACCCGGCCAATCATAGGGATGCAGCGGCCCGATGCGGCCCATCCACAGGCCGGTCGCCTTCTCGATCACCGAAAACATGCCCTCGCCATGCAAGGCCCACATGCCCGCGACCGAGGCGATGGTCCGCCAGACCTGATGCTTCGACTGCGGCCCGCCGATGAAACGAGTCGTGTCAGGGTCGGCCTGAAACTCCGCCCAGCGCGGAAAATCATCCAGCGTCGGCGGACGCAGGAACAGACGCTCGGTCTCCAGCGTGGGACCGAGGGGCGAAGCAGGGCGTTCGATCACAACAGATACTCGCGTTCCAGGGTGTAGACGCTGCCGTCGCCGGTCAGGACGCTGGAATAGAGGCCAAAGCGATCCACGCGGATCGGCGGCGACTTCAACAGGTTGTGTCCCGCGATCCAGGCGCCGATACGGTCCGGGTTCGCCTGGGGCTTCAGATAGGCCAGGGTGACGTGCGGGCGGTATTCGCGCTTTTCAGGCGGGACGCCCGCCCGTTCGCCCGCCGCGCGGCAACGCCCGGCCAGGACGTTTAGCGGCTCCGACCGGTCCAGCCCGGCCCACAGGGTGTGGCTGCGATGGGCGTCGCCGAAGGCGCCGACGCCGTTCAGGGTGACTTCGAACGCCCCTCCGCCCTCGGCGCGGGTCAGTTCCGACGCCAGATCGTCGGCCGTGCGCTCGGACGCCTCGCCATAGAAGGCCAGGGTGACGTGCAGGGCGTCCAGCGGCCGCCAGCGGGCGCCCGGCAGGCCGGACTGGCGCCGCGCCAGGGTCTCGGCGACGTCCTCGGGAATGGCGATGGCGGTGAACAGGCGCAACATGCGACCCTTGGTAGCGGGCGGAACCGGCGGCCGGAAGACCGGTTTTTCTTGCATGGACGTCTCCGCGTCCCGATATTTGAGCCACGGGTCGGGATATTTCCGGCCACATGGGAGACTTCTTTCGCGATGAGCGATTTCAACAACGGCTATGCGCGCCCGATTCCGCAGTCGGCGGACATGTCCGTCGACGCCGGCCTGCGCGCCTTCATGCTGGGCGTCTACAACAAGCTGGCGATCGGCCTGGTCGTCGCCGGCGCCCTGGCCTACGTCACCGGCAACGTCGAGCCTGTGCAGCAGATGCTGTTCGCCCGCATGCCGGACGGTCGCGTCGGCCTGACGATGCTGGGCATGATCATCCAGTTCTCGCCGCTGGTCATGCTATTCGGCTCCATGTTCTTCATGAAGAACCCGACCGCCAAGGGCGTGAACATGCTCTACTGGGCCGTGGTCGCCACCATCGGCGCCGGTCTGGGCGTGCTGTTCCTGCGCTATACGGGCGGTTCGCTGGCTTCGACCTTCTTCGTGACGGCCGCCGCCTTCGCGGGTCTGAGCCTGGTCGGCTACACGACCAAGAAGGACCTGAGCGGCATGGGCACCTTCCTGATCATGGGCGTGATCGGCCTGATCATCGCCTCGATCGTCAACATGTTCATGCAATCGGGCGTGATGTATCTGGTGATCTCGGGCGCGGGCGTGCTGATCTTCTCGGGTCTGATCGCCTATGACACCCAGCGCCTGAAGATGACCTACTACGCGCTCGGCGGCGACAAGAACGCCATGGGCGTGGCCACGGGCTTCGGCGCTCTGAGCCTGTTCATCAACTTCATCAACCTGTTCCAGTTCCTGCTGGCCTTCATGGGCAGCCGCGAATAGGGCTTCTTAAGCTGTGACGCGGTCACGGCCGACTTGAGCGCTGGGCCTCAAGCAGCCCGAAGGGCGGCAGGCCAAAAAAAATGAGGCCCCGACGGCGACGTCGGGGCCTTTTTCTTTACCTCAATGACGACCGGCAAACCCGGCGCCGCCTACTCCACCACCGTGAAGCGCCGGCTGTCGAAGACGCGCAGCACCTGGGCGAGGTCGCGGCCGCGCTTCAGCACATGGCCGCCCTCGCCGATCACCGCCCACTGCCCTTGTTTCAGGCGCAGCGCCGGGCGCTTCTCGATGCGGTAGAGCGGCGCGTCGCCGTGGCGACGAAAGACGGCGAACTCGGCGTGGTCCCTGCCTCCGGCCATGGCGTAGTCCCGCCATTCGCCCGCCGCCACCATGCGTCCATAGATCCGCAGCATCTGGTCCAGCTCGCGGCGGTCGAAGAAGACCGGCCCCGGGGAAGCGCCTTGCGGCTGCGCGTTCGAACTGTCGACGTCGAAGCTCATGGCTTCAACTTAGGCCGCCTGCGGAGAAACGCCAGCTTCGCAGATTGAGCCCGAGCCGAGGTCTGGGCGCTTGTCACCCGCCGCGCGCCCGTCCAAAAGGCGGATCAAGTTCTAGATACGGAGACGAACCCATGGCGACGAGCGAAGGCTGGGACATGCCCACCGGAGACCTCATGAAGGGCAAGAAGGGCCTGATCATGGGGGTGGCCAACTCCAACTCCATCGCCTGGGGCATCGCCTCGCAACTGGCCGCACAAGGCGCCGAGCTGGCCTTCACCTATCTGGGCGAAGGGCTTGAGCGCCGCGTGCGCCCGCTGGCCGAAAGCGTCGGCGCCAAGCTGCTGATCCAGGCTGACGTCACCGACGACGCCTCCATGGACGCCGCCTTCGCCGAACTGGAAAAGGAATTCGGCACGATCGACTTCGTCGTCCACTCGGTGGCCTTCGCCAACAAGGATGAGCTGAAGGGCTCCTTCGTCGACAACACCACCCGCGACAGCTTCCTGCTGGCCATGAACATCTCGGCCTTCAGCTTCGTCGACGTGGCCAAGCGTTCGGCCAAGCTGATGCCCAACGGCGGCGCGATGATCACCCTGACCTATCTGGGCTCCGAGCGGGTCATTCCGAACTACAACACCATGGGCGTGGCCAAGGCCGCGCTGGAAGCCGCCACCCGCTACATCGCGCGCGACCTGGGGCCGAAGGGCATTCGCGTCAACGCCATCTCGGCGGGCGCCATGCGCACCCTGTCGCTGGCGGGCATTTCGGGCGGGCGCGGCCTGCACTCCAAGTCGGCGCAGTTCTCGCTGATCAAGGAAGAGACCTCGATGGAAGGCGTCGCCGGCGCCGCCCTGTGGCTGTGCTCGGACCTGGGTCGCTCGACCACGGGCGAGGTCGTCCACGTCGACGCCGGTTTCCACGCCGTCGGCCTGCCGGACGACATGGAAGGCTGAGTCCTCAGCGGACCGCAGCGCCCCGGCAGCAGGCCTCGATGTTGTTGCCGTCGGGATCCAGCACGAAAGCCCCGTAATAGTCCCCGGCCCCTTCGCGGGGGCCGGGCGCGCCGTTGTCGCGGCCGCCCGCCGCCAGGGCCGCCCGATGGAAGGCCTCGACCATGGCCTTGTCCCGCGCGACGAAGGCGACGTGCATCTGGTTCAACCCTGCGCGCGAACCCTCGACCCAATAGGACGGCCGCGTGGTCCCGATCCACAGATAGGGAATGGGCTGTTCGGCGCTGTGGCCGAACAGGAAGGACTCCGGCGAATTACTGGCGGTCTGCAGGCCCAGAGCCTCCGCCACGGCGTCATAGAAGCGGCGGGCCGCCGTCAGGTCCGAAACGATGATCCCGGTGTGGTCCAGCATGACGACTCAAACGACGCCGGAACGGCGCCGTTCCCCTTTGCGAAGCGTTGCGGCGCAGCCTAAGCCATAGGGCATGAGCTCGTCCCGCCTGCCGCCTTCTCCCAGCATTGTGGCCGCCAGCTTCTCGGCCGCCGCCGTGGCGACCGTCGTCGGCTTCGGCGGCACGGTCGCCCTGGTGGTGCAGGCCGGCCAGGCCATGGGGGCGGCGCCCGCCCAGATCATCTCCATGGTCACCGCCTTGTGCCTGGGCATCGGCCTGCCCGGCGCGGTGCTGAGCTGGCGGCTGAAGATGCCGGTGGTGCTGGCCTGGTCGACGCCGGGCGCGGCCCTGCTGGCCGCCTCGACGCTCGGCCTCGGCTGGTCGACGGCCGTGGGCGCCTTCGTGATCGCCGGGCTGATGATGGTGCTGACCGGCCTGATCCCGGCGCTGGGCCGACTGGCCGAGCGCATTCCGGCCGCCGTGGCCTCGGCCATGCTGGCGGGGGTGCTGCTGCCCTTCTGCCTCAAGCTGTTCCTGGTGTTTCCGACCGATCTGACGCTGGCGGCGGGTCTGCTGCTGGTCTTTCTGGTCATGCGCAGGCTGGCGCCCGCCTGGTCCCTGCCCGCCGTTCTGGTCGCCGCCTTCGCCGTCCTGGCCCTGCGCGGCCAGGTCGCCCTGCCCGAGGGAACCGGCCTGTTCGGCGCCCTGTCGCCGGTCATGCCCGCCTTCGACTGGAAGGCGGCGGTCAGTCTGGCCCTGCCGCTGTATCTGGTGACGCTGGCGTCGCAGAACCTGCCCGGTCTGGTGGTGCTGCGGGCCGCAGGCTACGCCCCGCCCGCCGGAAAGCTGATCTTCTGGGGCGGGCTGACCAGCACCCTGCTGGCGCCTTTCGGGGCGCACGGCGTCAACCTAGCCGCCATCACCGCTGCCATCTGCACCGGGCCGGACGCCCACCCGGACGCCGCCAGACGCTGGACCGTGGGGGTGATCTACGGCCTGTTCTATCTGGTCGTCGCCCTGTTCGCCGCGCCGCTGGCCGGCCTGTTCATCGCCATGCCGACGGGAGCGCTGGCCGCCATCACCGGCCTGGCCCTGATCGCGCCCCTGACTGGATCGCTGGGGGCGATGATGGGCGAGGTCAAGGATCGCGAGGCGGCGGTGCTGACCTTCGCCGCCACTGCGTCGGGCGTGGCCCTGTTCGGGGTCGGTTCGGCCTTCTGGGGCCTGGCTGTCGGCTTCCTGGCCCTGGCGGCGCGGCGCTGGATTCCCTCGCGCGGCTGAGCCGCTTCGCCGCCTTTTACATTTCACGCCCTTTACGGCCCGAGCGGGGCCGTGGCAGCTTCTCCGCCTCGGCCGACTGGCGGCCGTCAGAGCGAGGCGATCATGGCGCACAAGTTCGAAGTCTATCAGGACAAGGCGGGCGAGTTCCGCGTCCGATTCAAGTACAACTCCGAGATCATCTTCTCGACCGAGGGCTATTCCGACAAGTCCGGCGCCAAGCGCGCCATCGAGTCCATCAAGAAATACGTGCCGGACGCTCCGACCGAAGAGATCTGAGCCTGCGCGGGGGCGCGGCGCATCGCCCGCCCCCGCAACTCTCGCCTTACGGCCGCGCCGGGATGTTCAGGCCCCGCTGCACGGCCGGGCGCGCCAGGCCGCGCGCCAGCCAGGCCGCGACGTGCGGGAAGTCGGCGTAGCCGACCAACTCGCCCGCGCCATAGTGTTCGACCAGATTGCGCACCCAACCCAGAATGGCGATGTCGGCGATGGTGTAGTCGTCGCCCATGATCCAGGCGCGATCTTTCAGCCGCCCTTCCAGCACGCCCAGCAGGCGTCGAGATTCCGCGACGTAGCGATCGCGCGGGCGTTTGTCCTCGAACTCGCGGCCCGCATATTTGTGGAAGAAGCCGACCTGGCCGAACATCGGGCCGATGGCCGCCATCTGGAAGAAGACCCACTGCAGGGTCTCATAGCGCGCCGCCGGATCGGTCGGCAGGAACCGCCCCGCCTTTTCGGCCAGATAGACCAGGATGGCGCCGGATTCGAACAGGGGCAGCGGCTTCCCGCCGGGCCCGTCCGGATCGATGATGGCCGGGATCTTGCCGTTGGGATTCAGCGACAGGAACTCCGGCGTCCAGGTCTCGTCCTTGCTGATGTCGACCAGATGGACCTCATAGGGCAGGCCCAGTTCCTCCAGCAGGATGGAGACCTTCACCCCGTTGGGAGTCGGCAGGGAATAGAGCTGAAGCCGATCCGGATGCTGCGGCGGAAACTGGCGGGTGACGGGAAAGGCGGACAGATCGGCCATGGAGCGCTCCAACAAGAGGTGTCCCGCTCATGTTGGAGGCGTCGCCGCCATCCGCAACCGTCCATGCGGCGAATGTCCGTGCGTCAGTCTTCGTCGCGTTCGCTGACTTCGGTCGGGCGGACGATGCGCAGCCAGCCCTCGCTGATGTGCAGGTCCGGCGCCGCCTCGCGCGTGAAGGGCAGATACCAGGTCGGGCCGCCCTCGGCCGGAGCGATCTCCAGCATGTCGTCGGCGCCGAAGTTCTGGACCGACTTCACCTTGCCCAGCACCACGTCGGCCGGATCGCGCCCCTCCAGGCCGATCAGGTCGGTCAGGTAGAACTCGTCTTCGTCAGGCTCAGGCAAGGCGTCGCGGGTGACGAACAGCTTCTGACCGCGCCGGGCGTCGGCCTCTTCCTTCGTCGCGATCTCCTTGACCCGCGCCACCACCCCGGCCTTGTCCGGCCGCGCCGAAAGCAGGGTCAGCACCGGCTTGCCGTCGGCGCCGAGCAGCGGCGAATAGCCGACCAGGACCATGGCGTCGGCGGTATAGGCGCTGATCCGCACCTCGCCCTTTACGCCGAAGGCGCCGCCGATCTGGCCGACCAGGATCAGTCTGTCTTCGCTGCTCATGGCCGGGCTCCGTTTGCCGATGCGATGGGTCCAGATAGCAGAAAAGCAGCGCCCCGGAAGGACGCTGCTTTCCCGTCTCAACCGGCCGGGGCCGGATGAACAATAAGGCTTAGGCCTGCTCTTCGGTCGCCTCGGCGGCGACTTCAGCAGCGGGGGCTTCTTCAGCCGGAGCTTCTTCCACGGCCGGAGCGGCGGCGGCGGCGGCGGCGGCTTCAGCGGCCTCGGCCTTGGCGGCGGCTTCGGCTTCCAGGCGGTCGGCTTCGCGCTGGGCGCGCTCGGCGGCGCGTTCCTGGGCCTTCTTGCCCGGCTCGGCCTTCTTGGGGTTGTTGCCCTGGACCCACTTGACCTTCTGGCCCAGGGTCTCGTCCTGCGACAGGAAGCGAGCGACGCGGTCGGTCGGCTGGGCGCCCTTGGCCAGCCATTCGCCGATGCGCTCGACCTTCAGGACGACGCGCGGCTGGGCGCTGTCCTTCGGCAGCATCGGGTTGTAGCTGCCGACGCGCTCGATGAACTTGCCGTCGCGCGGGCTGTGCGAGTCAGCGATGACGATGTGGTAGTAGGGGCGCTTCTTGGCGCCGCCGCGGGCCAGACGAATCTTCAGCATTTTCAGTCTCTTTCTAGAAGGTCGTTATTTCTTTTTGGGGAAGCCCGGCAGACCCGGAAGGCCCCCCGGAAGTTGTCCGCCGCCCAGGCCCGCAAGGCGGTCCTGAATGGCTTTCATTTCATCGGCCGAGGGTTCCGGCATCTTGCCGCCGCCCAGGGCCTTCAGGCGGTTCATGTCGGGACCGCCCCCGAGTCCACCAGCCCCCATGCCGGGCAGGCCGCCCATCATGGAGGCCATCTTCTGCAGGTTCTTGCCGCCGCCCTTGGACAGCGACTTGACCATGTCGGCCATCTGCCGGTGCTGTTTCAGCAGGCGGTTGATGTCCTGAACCTCGACGCCTGCGCCCTTGGCCACGCGCTTCTTGCGGCTGGCGTTCAGCAGGTCCGGCTTCTTGCGCTCGGCCTTGGTCATCGAAGAGATGACGGCCAGCTGGCGGTCGATCATCTTGTCCGAGACGTTGTTCTCGGCCATCTGGTTCTTCAGCTTGGCCACGCCGGGCAGCAGGCCCATGATGCCCTGAAGACCGCCCATCTTCTTCATCTGGTTCAGTTGGCCCGCCAGATCGTCCAGATCGAACTGGCCCTTGGCCAGCTTGCGGGCCATCTTCTCGGCCTTGGCCTGGTCCAGCTCGCCCGCGGCCTTCTCGACCAGGGCGACGATGTCCCCCTGCCCCAGGATGCGGCCGGCGACGCGGCGGGCGTCGAAGACGTCCAGCGCATCGACCTTTTCGCCCGCGCCCAGATATTTGATCGGCAGGCCGGTGACGGCCCGCATCGACAGCATGGCGCCGCCGCGCCCGTCGCCGTCGGCGCGGGTCAGGATCAGGCCGGTCAGCGGCAGGCGCTCGTGGAAGGCGCTAGCGGTGCGCACGGCGTCCTGACCCGTCAGGCTGTCGGCGACCAGCAGGGTCTCGACCGGTTTGGCGATCTCAGCGACCTCGGCCACCTCGTTCATCAGCCCTTCGTCCAGGGTGATGCGGCCGGCGGTGTCGAGGATCAGGACATCGAAGCCCTGCAGCTTGGCCGACTGAAGCGCGCGGCGGGTGATCTGAACCGCGCTCTCGCCCGCCACGATGGGCAGGGTCGCGACCTCGATCTGCTGACCCAGGGTGGCCAGCTGTTCCATGGCCGCCGGACGACGCGTGTCCAGCGAGGCCATCATGACCTTCTTCTTGTCGAACTTCGACAGACGCAGGGCCAGCTTGGCCGAGGTCGTCGTCTTGCCCGAGCCCTGCAGACCGGCCATCAGCACGACGGCGGGCGGGGTCGCATTGGTGTTCAACGGAACCGGCTCTTCGCCGCCCAGCATCTCGACCAGGCCGTCATAGACGATCTTGACGACCTGATCGGCGGGCTTGACCGCGCGGATGACCTCTTCGCCGGTCGCGGCCGTCTTGGCGCGGGCGATGAAGTCCTTGACCACCGGCAGGGCGACGTCGGCCTCGAGCAGGGCGACGCGGACCTCGCGCAGGGCCTCCTCGACATCCTTTTCGGACAGGGCTCCGCGGCCGGTGATCCGGTCGAAGACGCCTGTCAGCCGCTCGTTCAGAGCCTCGAACATTCAAACCCTTTCATGCGCCTGGGCCTTGGCCTCCGTGAGAAACGCCCATAGGCGGGCGACCTCTGCGAACGATTACGTCGACAGAGGCCCTCTCCCGCCTCGTCCTGAAGAAGATCAGGGGTCGTGCGGGTGGAGGCGCAGGTTCAATTGCGCCGGAAGTCGCGGCTTATGGCGGAAAAGCAAGGCGATGTCGACTCCGTTTCTCCGTCGAAACGCCACCACACAAAGGGTTTCTGCGTTGCCGCATGGACTGGCGCGCTCGGATTCCGCTGATACGGTTCCGCTTCCGGCCTCCCCGCTGAGAGACATCCATGACCCAGACTTCCGAATTTCCTCACGACCGCCTCCGCGCGGAGGTCCGGCTTCTGGGCGCCTTGCTGGGCGAGGTGATCCGCGACGAGGGCGGACAGGCTCTCTACGACCGCATCGAAGCGGTGCGCCAGGCGTCGGTCGCCTATCACCGCGACCCGGCGTCGGACGACGCCTCGGAGCTGGAGCGTCTGCTGGGCGAGCTGTCGCTGGATCAGGCCATCGGCCTGACGCACGGTTTCGCCGCCTTCTCCCTGCTGGCCAATGTCGCCGAGGACCGAGCAGGCAAGCGCCGCGCCCAGGCGCAGGCCGAGGCCGGTCAACGGGCCGACACCCCCGAGGGCGTGCTCAAGCGCCTGGCCGACGCGGGCGTCGGTCTGGACGCCGTGCGCGACCTGCTGGCCCAGGCCCTGATTTCGCCGGTGCTGACCGCCCATCCGTCCGAGGTGCGCCGCAAGAGCGTGCTCGACCGCACGGCGACGGTCGGCGAACTGCTGGACGGCTGCGACCGCGACGGCGTGGCCTGCGACGCCAAAAGCCTGAAGGAAGCGCTGCGCCGCCAGATCGTCATCCTGTGGGCCACGCGGCTGACCCGCGCCTCGGCCCTGGTGGTGCAGGACGAGATCGACACCGTGGTCGACTGGCTGCAGCGCATCTTCCTGCACGTCGCCCCGGCCCAGTTGGCCGAGTGGCGCAAGCTGCTGGACGCGCCGGACCTGGCGCCCTTCCTGCGCATCGGCTCCTGGGTCGGCGGCGACCGCGACGGCAACCCGAACGTCGACGCCGACACCCTGCGCGCCGCCTTCCGCAGCCAGGCCCGCGCCGCGCTCGGCTTCTATCTGGACGAGGTGCACGCCCTGGGCGCCGAGCTCAGCCTGTCCATCGACCTGACCCGCGTCACCCCGGAACTAGCCGCATTAGCGCAAGGGTCCGGCGACGCCTCCATCCAGCGCGCGGACGAGCCCTATCGCCTGGCGCTCAGCCAGATTTACGCCCGCCTGTCGGCGGCCTATCCCGCCCTGACCGGCGAGCCGACGCCCCGCCCCGCCCGCTTCGACGCCCCTGCCTATGACGGCCCCGACGCCTTCCGCGCCGATCTGAACATCCTGCACGACAGTCTGGTGCGGACCCACGGCGCCGTCTTCGCCGACGACCGGCTGGCGCGGCTGATCACGGCGGCGGACGTATTCGGCTTCCACATGGCGACGTTGGACCTGCGCCAGAACTCGGACGTGCATCAGCGCGTGGTCGCCGACCTGCTGAAGACAGCCGGCGTCTGCCCCGACTACGCCGCCCTGGACGAGGCCGAACGGTTGGCCGTGCTGGCGCGCGAACTGGCCAGCCCCCGCCCCCTCTTCTCGCCCTACGCCGACTATGCAGCCGAGACGCTGAAGGAGCGCGCCATCCTTGAGGCCGCCGCCGAGGCCCTTTCGACCTTCGGTCCGCAGGCGATCCGCACCCACATCGTGTCCAAGACCGACGCCGCCTCGGACATGCTGGAGGTCTATCTGCTGCTCAAGGAAGTCGGCCTCTACGACCCGGCCGATCCGGGCGCCTGCCCCATCCAGGCCGCGCCCCTGTTCGAGACCATCGACGACCTGCGCGCCGCCCGCGCCACCCTCGAACGCGTCCTGTCCGAGCCCTCGGCCCGCGCCGTAGCCGAGGCGCGCAGGGTGCAGGAGGTGATGATCGGCTATTCCGACTCCAACAAGGACGGCTCCTACCTGACCTCGGGGTGGGAACTGCACGAAGCCTCGCGCGCCCTGCTGGAGGTCACGCGCGCGGCGGGGGTGCGGCTGCAGCTGTTCCACGGCCGGGGCGGCGCCGTGGGGCGCGGCGGCGGCTCCGCCTTCTCGGCCGTGCTGGGCCAGCCCGCCGGCACCGTCGCTGGCCGCATCCGCGTCACCGAACAGGGCGAGGTCATCGCCAACAAATACGGCGAACCGGAGGTGGCCCAGCGCAACCTCGACGCCCTGACCTGCGGAACCCTGCTGGCCTCTCTCGGGCCGCAGTCCGACGCGGGTTACAGCGCCCAGCACGGCGAGACGGCCGCGCGCCTGTCGGCCGCCTCGATGCAGGCCTATCGCGCCCTGATCTATGACACGCCCGGCTTCGTCGACTATTTCCGCGCCGCCACCCCGATCGCCGAGATCGCCGACCTGAAGATCGGCTCGCGCCCGGCCAGCCGCACCGCCTCGCCCGCCATCGAAGACCTGCGCGCCATTCCCTGGGTGTTCAGCTGGTCGCAGTCGCGGGTCATGCTGCCCGGCTGGTACGGCTTCGGCGCGGCGGCCCAGGGCGAGGACCCCGCCGAGCTGCGCGCCATGGCCGAAACCTGGCCCTTCTTCCGCACCGTGGTGCAGAACATGGAGATGGTGATGGCCAAGGCCGACATGGCCATCGCCCGCCGCTACGCCGGACTGGTCCCCGACCCCGCCCTGGCCGAACGCATCTACGCCGCCATTCGCGCCGAGTGGGACCGCACCGTGGCCGCAGTCCTGTCGATCACCGGCCAGGACGCCCTGCTGGGCGGCCAGCCCGAGCTCAGCCGCCTGATCCGCCAGCGGATGCCTTATGTCGAGCCGTTGAACCATGTGCAGATCGAGCTGATCCGCCGCCGCCGGGCGGGCGACGACGACCCGCGCGTCAGCAACGGCATCCTCCTGGCCATCAACGGCGTGGCGGCGGGCCTTCGAAACAGCGGCTGATCACAGCCACCGCGTCCGCTTGAAGGTGATGTAGAGACCGATGCATATGGCGACGATCAAGGCCAGAACGGCCGGATAGCCATAGGTCCAGCGCAGCTCGGGCATGTGCTCGAAATTCATGCCGTAGATGCCCGCCACCGCCGTCGGCGTGGCCAGGATGGCGGCCCAGGCGGCCAGCTTGCGGGTGATGACGCCCTGGCGCTGCTGCTCCAGCAGGTTCGACACCTCGAACACCGAGGCCAGGATGTCGCGCAGGGCCGCCGCCCGGCTGGCGACGCGACGCACATGGTCGGCCACATCGCGGAAATAGGGCCGCACCTCTCGGTCGATGCAGGGCAGGTCCAGCGACTGCAGCTTGACGCAGACCTCCTCCATCGGCCCCAGAACCCGACTGAACTTCACCAGTTCGCGGCGCAGCTGGAACAGGCGGGTGATGTCGTCGCGCGCCAGGAAGCTGTCCAGCGCGACCTGCTCCATCTCCAGCACCTTGTCCTCGACGGCGTCGATGATCGGGATGTAGCCGTCGACGATGAAGTCCAGCACCCCGTGCAGGATGAAGTCCGGTCCGTGCCTCAGCTGATGCGGCGAGGCCTCCAGCTGGGCGCGCAACTGGGTGTGGGCGCGCGCCGATCCATGGCGGATGGTGATGACGTAGTTGGGTCCGACGAAGACGTGGGTCTCGCCGTACAGGATGCGGTCGCCCTTGGCCTGGGCCGTGCGGGCGACGATGAACAGCTCGGAGCCATAGACTTCCAGCTTGGGGATCTGATGCGCCGTCAGGGCGTCCTCGACCGCCAGGGGATGCAGATGGAAGCGTCGGACCAGGACGTCGAACTCCTCGTCCGACGGCTCATGCAGGCCGATCCAGAGATACTCCCCCTCGCCCAGGGCCAGGCCCTGATCCGTCAGCGGCGCCGCGCGCACCCGCTTGCCGTCCTTGTAGACATAGGAGGCGACGACGCTCATGGGCTCTCCTTCCTGGTGGGCCGCGATCAGAAGGCTCCGCCTTGGTTGCTTCGCGCCGCCCTTCGGGTCTCGACCCGACGCGGCCCGTGACATTTTCAAGCCTTAGCATGGACGCGGTCGCCGTCGAGGCCTCCCCTCCTTCGTCATCCTCGGGTCAAGCCCCGGCAACGAAAAGGGCTCGGCAAGTCACCCCGCCGAGCCCCTTCAGCTTTATCACCTAACGGGCCTCAAGCAGCCCGAAGGGCGGTAGGCCCCTTAAGACACCGGGAAGCCGCGCACCTTCAGCAGGGCCGCCACGTCCGGGTTGCGGCCGCGGAACTGGCGATAGGCGTCGCCGCGATCCGTGGTGTTGCCCGGCGCCAGCATGATCGACTTGAAGCGGCCGGCGATGTCCGGATTGAAGACGTCGCCCGACTCCTCGAAGTAGGCCCAGGTGTCGGCGTCCATCGTCTCCGACCACAGGTAGGAATAGTAGCCGGCCGAATAGGCGTCGGAGGTGAACAGGTGGTTGAACTGCGGCAGGCGGTGCCGCATCACCATCTCCTTGGGCATGCCGAAGCGCGCCAGCGAAGCCTTTTCGAAGCCGTCGATGTCGGTCGGCGGCGTCGCCTGGGTGTGCAGGTCCATGTCGACCAGGGCCGACGACAGATAGCTGACGGTCGCATAGCCCTGGTTGAAGGTCTGCGACGCCTCGATCTTGTCGACCAGGGCCTGCGGCATCGGCTGGCCCGTCTCGACGTGCTTCATGTAGCCGTCCAGGATCGGGCGGGTCAGCACCCAGTGCTCGTGCACCTGCGACGGATATTCCACGAAGTCGCGCGGCGTGTTGCCGAACGACGGATAGGTCACGTTCGAGCTGAAATAGTGCAGGGCGTGGCCGAACTCGTGGAACAGGGTCTCGGCGTCGTCCAGCGAGATCAGCAGGGGCTGGCCTTCGGGCGCCTTGACGAAGTTGTTGTTGTTCGAGGCCAGAATCGGCTGAGACCCCGTCAGGGCCGAGAACGACCGATAGGTGGTCATCCAGGCGCCCGAGCGCTTGCCCGGACGGGCGAAGTCGTCGGCGTAGTAGAGGCCGATCAGCTTGCCCGTGGCCTTGTCGGTGACCTCATAGGTGGTCACGTCCGGCTCGAAGGTCGAGACCTGGCCCTTGGGCAGTTGCTTGAAGACGAAGCCGTACAGGCGCTCGGCCATGTAGAAGGAGGCCGCGCGCACGGCGTGCAGCTCGAAATAGGGCTTCAGCTCGTTCTGATCGAGGTCGTACTTCGCCTTGCGGACCTTCTCGGCGAAATACAGATAGTCCCACGGCTCGATGTCGTGACCGGCGATCGCCTTCATGTCGGCGACTTCCTCGGCGACGCGGGCCTTGGCCGGGGCCCAGACGCGCTGCATCAGGTCCATGGCAGCGGCCGGGGTCTTGGCCATGGTGTCCTGCATCCGCCATTCGGCGTGGTTCTTGAACCCCAGCAGCTTGGCGCGCTGGTCGCGCAGGGCGACGATGCGGACGATGGTCGCCTTGGTGTCGTTGGCGTCGCCGTTGTCGCCGCGCATGACGAATTTGCGCCAGACCTGTTCGCGCAGGGCGCGGTCGTCGGCAAAGGTCAGGAACGGATCGACGCTGGAGCGGGTGTTGAGGATGGCCCAGCCCTGGACATTGCGCGAACGCGCCGCGGCGGCCGCGGCGGCCTTGTTCGAGTCCGGCAGTCCCTTCAGACCGGCTTCGTTCGCGATCACCGTCCAGGTGTTCTCGTCGGCCACCACCTTCTGGCCGAAGCTGGTGAAGGCGTTCGACAGTTCGGTGTTGATGCGGCCCAGTTCGGCCTTGCCGGCGGCGTCCAGGGCGGCGCCGTTGCGCACGAAGCGGTCGCGGCTGCGCTCGGCGAGACGCGTCTGCTGGGCGTTCAGGCCGTCGTTGTCGGCGCCGTCGGCCACAGCCTTGATGCGCTGGAACAGCTTGTCGTTGAAGGTGATCTCGTCGGACGCCGCCGACAGGATCGGCGACAGCTCGGTCTCGAGCACGTCCCACTCGTCGCCGCCGATGTTCGACGTCATGACGCTGAAGATGTTCATCGCGCGATCCAGAGGCTCGCCGACCAGTTCCATCGCCGCCAGGGTGTTGGCGAAAGTCGGGGCCTCGGGGTTGTTCGCGATCGCGGCCACGTCGGCGCGTTGCAGCTCGATGCCTTCCAGGATGGCTTCGCGCATCTTGGGCGCCGTCACCTTGTCCCACGGCGGCACGCCGTCATAGGGGCCGGTCCAGGGCTGCAGCAGTTCGGCGCGCGGCGCGCTGGCCGGCAGGACCGCGCGGGCGATGCGGGCCTCATCGACGGTCGTCAGGGCGGCGACGGCGCCGCTCACGGCGTTCTCCACGGCCCCGGCCGAGGCGCAGCCCGACAGGGCGAAGAGGCTCGCGCCCCCGATGAGAAGATGGCGTCTGTGCATCCAGGTCTCCCAACCATTGCTGTTTCGCACGTCCTTCGGCGCAAGGGCCTCTGACGTCGCATAAATCCGGTTTAGTCCTAAGTATTGGACGACGAAACCCCGCGAGGCTAAAGGCCGCTGCATGGCGATAGGCGTTTTCGACTCCGGCGTGGGGGGCCTGACGGTCCACCGCGAACTCACGACCCGCTTTCCGACGCGGGACTTCATCTATCTGGGCGATCAGGCCCACGCTCCCTATGGCGGACGCGGCGGCGAGGACATCGTCGCGCTGACCCGCGCCGGGTGCGAGCGCCTGTTCGAGGCCGGCGCCTCGGTGGTGATCCTGGCCTGCAACACCGCCTCGGCCATCGCCCTTCGCCGCCTGCAGCAGACCTGGATTCCGGGGGTGCGCGAAAAACTGGGCCGGCCGGTCAACATCCTCGGCATCATCGTCCCCACCATCGAGGCCGCCACCGGCCTGCCCTGGTCGTTCGAGGCCGAGCGCGAAAGCCGCCTGGAGGGCGAGAAGAAGGAGGCGATCGACATCACCGGCGTCTTCTGCACCGCCGCCACCGCCATGAGCCGCGTCTATGAGATCGAGATCGACAAGCGCCGCGACGACCTGGCCGTCTTCACCGAAGCCTGCCCCGGCCTGGCGGGCCTGATCGAGCTGGGCGCCCCGGCCGAGGAGCTGAAGGTGGTGGTCGACGACCACGTCGACGCCCTGCGCCGCCGCATCGGCCGCCACCCGGACAAGGCCATCCTGGGCTGCACCCACTATGAGATCGTGGCCGACCTGTTCGCCCAGGCCCTGCCGCCCGGCGTCCAGGTCATCAGCCAGCCCACCGCCGTGGCCGATTCGCTGGAGCGTTATTTCGACCGCCATCCGGAATACGACCTGGGCGCGTCGGCGCGCCGCGACTTCCTGACCACCGGAACGCCCGGTCCGCAGTCGGACCTGGTCGCCCAGTTCTGGGGCGCGCCCCTGACGTTCGATCAGGCCTAGCCGCAACTCGGTCGCCATAGGGATCGAGACCTACGGCTCCCCCCGCGTCCCGGTTCGACGCTGGCCGAAGGTCGGCGCCCGCTCTTTCTGCTGCGCCCAATAGGCCGGACCGTCGTCCGGCTTGAACATGGTGCGCGGCACGCCATGGCCGTCCACCACGGCGAAGGTGTTGGTCGACGCCTGATAGAAGAGGGTGTCCCCGTTCGGCCGTTTGACCGTCTCGGTCCCGCGTGGCGCGTTGTCGGTGAAGGCCCTCACCTTCTGCAGATAGTCGTCGGCCGACCGGGCTCCGAAGGCCGCGCCGTTCCGTTCATACAGACGCTGCACCTTGGCGTCGGCGGTCTCGCGACGGTTGGCGGTGACCGTCGGCTTGGCCGGCTCGGGCGGCGAGACGTCGGCCTCCGCCGACGCCGCCGTCGCTGACAGGCCGACCGGCTCGGCCGCGCCCCTCTCCCGCGTCTCGACCGCCGAACCGCCGTTGTCGCATCCGACCAGAACCACAACCGTCGCGGCCAGCGCCGCCGTCACTCGCATCCGCATGGAAATTCCTCCCGAACACCCAGAGAACGCAGTTAGGCACAAGATTTTTGTTCCGACAATGTTCCATTTACATCACCGTCAGCGAGGCGGCTTTGTCTCGACGCCGTCACGCGGCGCGGCTACAGATTCCGCCATGACCGCACTCTCGCTTTCCGGCCGCAAGGTCCTGCTGATCATCGGCGGCGGCATCGCCGCCTATAAGGCGCTGGAGCTGATCCGCCTGCTCAGGAAGGCGGACGCCGAGGTGATGACCGTCCTGACCAAGGCCGGCGCCGAGTTCGTCACCCCCATGTCCTTGGCGGCCCTGACCGGCCACCCGGTGCGGCAGGACCTGTTCATGCCGGAAGACGAGACCGCCATGGGCCATATCGAGCTGTCGCGCTGGGCCGACCTGGTGGTGGTGGCGCCCGCCACGGCCGGGCTGATCGCCAAGGCGGCCAACGGCATGGCCGACGATCTGGCCTCGACCACGCTTCTGGCCACGGACAAGAAGGTGCTGCTGGCCCCGGCGATGAACGTGCGGATGTGGCTGCATCCCGCCGTCCAGGCCAATGTCGAACGGCTGAAGGGTTTCGACGGCTTTCACGGCATGGCCGTGGTCGGGCCGGACGACGGGATCATGGCCTGCGGCGAGTTCGGGCCGGGCCGCATGGCCGAGCCGCCGATCATCCTCGACGCGATCACGCGTCTGCTGGCCGGGCCGGATGGACGGCCGCTGCAGGGCAGGACCGCCGTCGTCACCGCCGGACCGACGTTCGAACCCATCGACCCGGTGCGCGGCCTGACCAACCGCTCCAGCGGCAAGCAGGGCTACGCCGTGGCCGCCGCCCTGGCCGAGCTGGGGGCCGAGGTGACGCTGATCTCCGGCCCGGTGGCGCTGGACGCGCCGGTCGGCGTGAACCGCGTCTGGGTCGAGGCCGCGACCGAGATGAAGGCCGCCGTCGAGGCCGCCCTGAAGACGTCAGATCGGGCCGACATCGCCGTGATGACCGCCGCCGTCGCCGACTGGCGCGTGGACGGCGTGGCCTCGGGCAAGATCAAGAAGGCGCCGGGCGGCCCGCCGTCCCTGGCCCTGATCGAGAACCCCGACATCCTGGCCGGCGTCTCCGCCCCCGGTCCGCGCCGGCCTAAACTGGTGGTCGGCTTCGCCGCCGAGACCAGCGACCTGAAAGCGAACGCCCGCGCCAAACTGTCGAAGAAGGGCTGCGACTGGATCGTCGGCAACGACGTCTCGGACGAGGTCTTCGCCTCGGACGGCAACGCCGTGACCCTGTTCACCCAGGGCGGCGCCGAACCCTGGCCCCGCCAGTCCAAGACCGAGGTGGCGCGCAAGCTGGCCCTGCGCATCGCCGATCACTTCAAGGCTTAAGAGAGACCCTCCCCGTCATGACCACCGTCCGCGTCGAACGCCTGCCCCACGCCGAAGGCCTGCCCCTGCCGGCCTATGAGACTCCCGGCTCGGCCGGCATGGACCTGCGCGCCGCCATCGCCGAGGGCGAGAGCGTGGTGCTGGAGCCCGGCCAGCGCCGGCTGATCCCTACGGGGCTGAAGATCGCCCTGGAGCCCGGCTATGAAGCCCAGGTGCGTCCGCGCTCGGGCCTGGCGCTGAAACACGGCATCTCGGCGCCCAATTCGCCGGGCACCATCGACAGCGACTATCGCGGCGAGGTCGGGGTCATCCTGATCAACCACGGCGAGCTGCCGTTCGAGATCAAGCGCGGCGACCGCATCGCTCAAATGGTCATCGCCCGTTACGAGCAAGCCCGCATGGTCGAGGTCGAGGCCGTGGACGAAACCACGCGCGGCGCCGGGGGATTCGGCTCAACCGGACGTTGATGAAACCATCACTTTCGCACCTGTAGATAATCATCTAGCGTCGCCGTCATGAACACGCTGGACCAGCTCGTCTATTGCAGCCGCTCGCGACTGGCCCCGGACGACGAACGGGCTGCGGTTCTCGACATCGTGCATGTCGCGGCGTTCCTGAACGCGCGCAACGGCATCACAGGCGCGCTGACCTTGCAGGACGGGGTGTTCGTCCAGCTTCTCGAAGGCTCGCCCAGCGCGCTCGACATCCTCATGCTGCATCTGCATTTCGACGAGCGGCATGAAGACATCGAGATCGTGGCGCGCGGCCGCATCGAGCGACGCGCCTTCCCCGCCTGGGGCATGACGGCTCCAACGCCAGGCCCATGCGGCGTGCTCAGCCGCCTGATCGTGGAACGGTCCGACGACCTGACCGCCTGGCGCGAGGCCATGGACGCCCTGCTGGCCGAACCGGCCTGACAGCGCTCAAATCGCGCTCAAGCAGCGAGCCGCCGCGCGGCGAGCGATAGCGCTGGGGCGCGTCAGCGCCCCCAGCATCATGCCTGACGGAAGCCCAGCACGTCCTGCATGTCGTAGAGGCCGGGGCGACGGTTGCGCACCCAGGCGGCGGCGGCCACGGCGCCCTTGGCGAACAGGCTGCGGTCCATGGCGGAATGCGACAGGGTCAGCATCTCGTCTTCCGAAGCGAACATGACGGTGTGCTCGCCGATCACCCCGCCGGCGCGCAGGGAGGCGAAACCGATCTTGCCCGGCTCGCGGGCGCCGGTGATGCCGTCATAGGGGGCGCTGCGCAGCTCCTCCAGATCGCGGCCCCGGCCGTTGGCGGCCGCCTCGCCCAGCATCAGGGCCGTACCTGAGGGCGCGTCGACCTTGCGCCGGTGATGGGTCTCCAGCACCTCGATGTCCCAGTCGCGGGCGTCCAGCCGCAGGGCTGCGTGCTCGACCAGGCCGATCAGGATGTTCACCCCCAGCGAGAAGTTGCCGCTCATGACGATGGCGATCCTGTCGGCCGCCGCCTCGATCTCGGCCTCCTGCTCCGGCGTCAGGCCGGTGGAGCCGATCACCAGGGCCGGCCCGCCCGCCTCGGCGCAGGCGCGCGCCAGAGCCACCGAGGCCTCAGGCGTCGAGAAGTCGATGATGACGTCGCACAGCTTCAGGTCGACGGTCTCGCCGCGATCGAAACGGGCGGCGACCACCACGTCCTCGCGGGCGTCCAGGACTTGCGAAACGGCGCGGCCCATGCGGCCCCGGGCGCCGGAGATGCCGGCGTGGAAGATGTCGCTCACGCGGTCTCTTTCGGATTATCGGCGTCGCCGCCCAGGATGTCGGCCCAGAAACGCTTGGCCTTGCCGGCGAAGCTGGTGTTGCGCGGGGTCTGGGTCTCGCCCAGCGACGCCGCCAGTTCGGTCAGCAGCTCCTTCTGGCGCGCGGTCAGTTCGGTCGGCGTCTCGACGAACAGTTCGACCACCAGGTCGCCGCGACCGCGACCGTTCAGGTGCGGCATGCCCTTGCCCTTGATGCGGACGGTCTTGCCGGTCTGGGCGCCGGCGGGCACCTCGACCGGGGCCTTGCACTTGCCGTCGCAGGCGTCGGAGATCAGGCAGGGGGCGTCCACGACGCCGCCCAGGGCCGCCACCGTCATCGGCACCGGCACCGTGACCAGCAGGTCCAGGTTGTCGCGTTCGAACAGCTCATGGGGCTGCACCGACAGGAAGACATAGAGGTCGCCGCGCGGCCCGCCGCGCTGTCCCGCCTCGCCCTCGCCCGACAGGCGGATGCGCGAACCGTCGTCGACGCCCGCCGGAACCTTGAGGCTGAGCTTGCGGGTCTTGCGGACCTGGCCGTGACCCCGGCAGGTGGTGCAGGGGTCGGCGATCATCTCGCCCGAGCCGCCGCAGCGGGGGCAGGTGCGCTCGACCTGGAAGAAGCCGTTGGCCTGGCGCACGCGCCCGGCGCCGCCGCAGGTGTTGCAGATGGTCGGCTTTGTGCCCG
This sequence comes from Brevundimonas olei, assembly GCF_037055245.1. Lineage (GTDB taxonomy): Bacteria > Pseudomonadota > Alphaproteobacteria > Caulobacterales > Caulobacteraceae > Brevundimonas > Brevundimonas olei. The sequence goes on along the minus strand of NZ_CP146369.1, from coordinate 343,477 downwards.
CCTTGGCGCCCGAGCCGTCGCAGACCTCGCAGGACATCAGGGTCGGGATGGCGATCTCGACCTCGGCGCCCTGATAGGCTTGCTCCAGGGTGATCTCGAGATCGTAGCGCAGGTCCGAGCCGCGACGCGGCCCGTGGTTCTGGCGTCCGCCGCCGCCCCGGCCGCCGAAGGCGTCCCCGAAGGCGTCGCCGAAGACCTGGGAGAAGATGTCGTTGATGTCGTGGAATCCGGCGCTGCCTTGGCCGAAGGGATTGCCCCCGCCCGCGCCGCCGCCGTTCACGCCCGCATGGCCGAAACGATCATAGGCCGCGCGCTTCTGGTCGTCGGACAGGACGGTGTAGGCCTCGGAAATCTCCTTGAAGCGGGCCACGGACTCTTCGGAGCCGCCGTTGCGGTCCGGGTGGTGCTCCATCGCCAGCTTGCGATAGGCGCTCTTGAGCGCGGCCGCATCGACCGTCCGCTCGACCCCCAGAATCTCGTAATAGTCACGTTGCGCCATCAGGCGTTCGTCCTCTTACTTCCCGCCGCTTCAGGCCTCTCTTGTGACGGAGGCGCTCCGTTCGCGGATGACCGACGGCCTGCCTGATGACATGGGCGCCCGGTCGAATGATGCAAGTTTCATGAAACGGCCCCGCCTGCCGTCTGGCAAGCGGGGCCGAACATCCGTCAGACGCCGGTTCAGGCGTCCTTCTTCTCGTCCGTGTCCGAGACTTCCTCGAACTCGGCGTCAACCACGCCGTCGTCGGCCGGTTGGCCTTCGGCGCCGTCGGCGTCGCCCTGCTGGGCGGCGTACATCGCCTCGCCCAGCTTCATCGAAGCCTGAGCCAGGGTGTTGGTCTTCTCGCGGATGGCCTCGGGCTCCGTGCCTTCACGGGCCGACTTCAGGTCGTCCAGAGCCGACTGGATGGTCGTCTTGGTCGCCTCGTCGATCTTGTCGCCGTGCTCGGACAGGGCCTTCTCGGTCGAGTGGATCAGGCTGTCGGCGCCGTTCTGGGCCTCGACCAGTTCCTTGCGGGCCTTGTCGGCCGCGGCGTTGGCCTCGGCTTCCTTGACCATCTTGTCGATATCCGCGTCCGACAGGCCGCCGTTGGCCTGAATGCGGATCGACTGCTCCTTGTTGGTCGCCTTGTCCTTGGCGGTGACGTGGACGATGCCGTTGGCGTCGATGTCGAAGGCGACCTCGATCTGCGGCATGCCGCGCGGCGCCGGCGGGATGCCCATCAGGTCGAACTGACCCAGGACCTTGTTGTCGGCGGCCATCGGACGCTCGCCCTGGAAGACGCGGATCGTCACGGCCGACTGATTGTCGTCAGCGGTCGAGAAGGTCTGGGCCTTCTTGGTCGGGATGGTCGTGTTGCGCTCGATCAGCGGGGTGAAGACGCCGCCCAGGGTCTCGATGCCCAGGGTCAGCGGGGTCACGTCCAGAAGCAGCACGTCCTTGACGTCGCCCTGCAGCACGCCCGCCTGAACGGCGGCGCCCAGGGCCACGACCTCGTCCGGGTTCACGCCCTTGTGCGGTTCCTTGCCGAAGAATTTCTTCACGGCTTCCTGCACGGCGGGCATGCGGGTCATGCCGCCGACCAGGACCACTTCATCGATGTCCGCCGCCTTCAGGCCAGCGTCGGCCAGGGCCTTCTTGCACGGCTCGATGGTGCGGGCGACCAGGTCCTCGACCAGGGCTTCCAGCTTGGCGCGCGACAGCTTGATGTTCAGGTGCAGCGGGCCCGACTGGTTCATGGTGATGAACGGCAGGTTGACCTCGTACTGGGTCGTCGAGGACAGTTCCTTCTTGGCCTTTTCGGCCTCTTCCTTCAGGCGCTGCAGGGCCAGCTTGTCCTGGCGCAGGTCGACGCCCTGCTCCTTCTTGAACTCGTCGGCCAGGTAGTCGACCAGACGCAGGTCGAAGTCCTCGCCGCCCAGGAAGGTGTCGCCGTTGGTCGACTTCACCTCGAAGACGCCGTCGCCGATCTCCAGGATCGAGACGTCGAAGGTGCCGCCGCCCAGGTCATAGACGGCGATCTTCTGACCGTCGTTCTTCTCCAGCCCATAGGCCAGGGCCGCCGCGGTCGGCTCGTTGATGATGCGCAGAACTTCCAGGCCAGCGATCTTGCCGGCGTCCTTGGTCGCCTGACGCTGGGCGTCGTTGAAATAGGCGGGAACGGTGATGACGGCCTGGGTGACCTTGTCGCCCAGATAGGCCTCGGCGGCCTCCTTCATCTTGCCCAGGGTGAAGGCCGAGACCTGCTGGGGCGAATAGTCCTTGCCGTGGGCCTGGACCCAGGCGTCGCCGGTCGGACCCTTGACGATCTCGAAGGGCACCATGCCCTTGTCCTTGGCCACCACCGGGTCGTCATAGTTGCGGCCGATCAGGCGCTTGATGGCGAAGAAGGTGTTGGCGGGGTTGGTCACCGCCTGACGGCGCGCCGGCTGGCCGACGAGGATTTCGCCGCCGTCCTGAATGGCGACCACCGACGGGGTGGTGCGGGCGCCTTCGGCGTTTTCGATGACCTTGGGGTTCTTGCCGTCCATGACGGCGACGCACGAGTTGGTCGTGCCGAGGTCGATGCCGATGATCTTGGCCATGGGCTTGTCTTTTTCACTCCTTGCGGCGGGCGATGCGGCGGCCTCGTAACATCAAGCGCCGCGCGTGACCGCCCCCAGTTGGGCTTTTGAGATTGTGCCTCGCCGGACGACGCCCGGTTCGGCGGTGGATGGGGTCGGCGGACAAACCCCTAACGAAAAGGGGGTTATCGCCGGATTGGCTCGGATATGGGAAAGACCGCAGGGGCTGCAAGGCCTTCCGCCCGGTTCCGCACCGATTCCGCGCCTTATGGCGGACAAGACGGCGCGGCGCCGCTAAATTCGGCCGATGTTCACGCCAAACGATCCGCAAGCGTCCAGAATAGAGATGAGGGAAGCGCCGACGACCCTGCCCGGCTTTCGCCTGTGGCCCGGCCTGCTGGACGGCGCAGAACAGGCCGCATTGCTGGCCGAGGTGCGGCAGGGGCTGGAGACGGCGCCCCTCTATCGCCCGCTCACCCCGGGCGGGCGGCCCTTTTCGGTGCGGATGAGCAATTTCGGCGCCCTGGGCTGGGTGTCGGACCGTCAGGGCTATCGCTACCAGCCGACCCACCCGGCGACCGGCGCGCCGTGGCCCGCCATTCCGGCCCGGCTGTTGAGCCTGTGGGACGCCCTGACCGGCTGGCCGGGCCCGCCCGACGCCTGCCTGGTCAACCTCTATCAGGACGCGGCGAAGATGGGCCTGCACCAGGACCGGGACGAGCGCGACCTGACGGCGCCCGTGCTGTCGATCTCCCTCGGCGACACGGCGGTGTTCCGCATCGGCCCGGCCAAGGGCGGCGCGACCGCCAGCGTGCGCCTGGCCTCCGGCGACGTCTGCGCCCTGACCGGCCCGGCGCGGCTGGCGCGCCACGGGATCGACCGGCTGCTGACCGGTTCGTCGCGGCTGCTGCCCGGCGGCGGGCGGGTCAACCTGACGCTGCGGGTCGCGAGCTGACGAGGGCAGGTTGGCCGGAAAGACTCGACGGGACGGGGAAAGCCGAGGCACTGTCGCCGCTTCCACAGCGCCGACCCGGAGACCCGAGATGACCCTGATCACCCGGCCCGAGGGCCTGAGCCCCGACCAGATCGCCCCCAGCCGCCGCAGCCTGGGCGTGGCGACGGCGGGGGGGCTGTTCTTCGCCGCCTACGCCCCCGCCGCCCTCAGCCAGTCGGCTCAGCCCATCGCCACCGACGCGGCGGGCCTGGTCGCGCAGGACGCCGCCTATCCGGCGCCCGACGGCTTCGCCCTGCCCGCCTATGTCGCCCGGCCCGAAGGCGCCGGCCCCTTCCCCGTCGTCATCGTCGTGTCCGAGATCTTCGGCGTGCACGAATACATCCGCGACGTCTGCCGCCGTCTGGCCAAGGCGGGTTATGCGGCGATCGCGCCCGCCTTCTTCGTCCGCGTCCAGGATCCCGCCCCGCTCAGCGACATGCAGGCGATCCAGCGCATCGTCGGCGCCGCCGGCTATGATCAGGTGATGGGCGACATCGGCGCCACGCTGGACTGGATCGGCGCCCAGGCCTGGGCCAAGGCCGACAAGGTCGGGATCACCGGCTTCTGCTGGGGCGGCAAGGTGGTGTGGCAGGCCATGGCCCGCTTCCCGACGCTGGACGCCGGGGTCGCCTGGTACGGCCGCCTGTCCCCCGCCGCCAACGCCACCGACGAACAGAAGGCGGCGGGCCGCCCCTGGCCCATCGACCTGGCGGGCGAACTCAAGGCGCCGGTGTTGGGTCTTTACGGCGGCCAGGACGGCGGCATTCCCAATGATACGGTCAAGGCGATGACCGACGCCCTGGCTGCGGCGGGCCGAACCGACAGCCATATCATCCTCTATGACGACGCTCCGCACGGCTTCCACGCTGACTATCGCGCCTCCTACCGCGAGGCGGACGCGAAGGACGGCTGGCGACGGCTGTTAGAGTTGTTCGAGCAACGGCTGAAGCGCTAGGCCCACCCACAACCGCTCATCCCCGCGGAGGCGGGGACCCAGTGAGAGCCCCAGTCGGAGACCTCACTCGTCATCGAAATGTTTGGAAGCCAAAGCACTGGGTCCCCGCCTCCGCGGGGATGAGCGGAAATTTGGATCGAAGCTAACCCAAATGAAAAGGCCCGGAGCGTCTACTCCGGACCTTTCACGTTCTCAATCCACCGACGCTCAGGCCTTGGCGTCGAAATTCCCGCCGGTCGTGCTGGGGTCGGCATAGGCGCCGCCGGCCGCCGGGCCCGAGCCCTTGGCCGCGACCACCACCATGGCCGCGCGCACGGTGCGGCCGAACAGGGCGTAGCCCGGCTGCAGCGTCTGGATGACGGCCCCGCCCGGCACGGTGTCCGACGGCTGCTCCATCATCGCCTGATGCAGATGCGGGTCGAAGGCGTCGCCCGGCGCGGGATCGACGCGGGTCAGGCCGTTGGCTTCGAAGGCCGACAGCAGGGACTTCTGCGTCAGCTCCAGCCCCGTGACCATGGCCGCCGCCGGACCATCCCCATCCTTGGGCGCCGCCGCCAGGCCGCGCTCCAGGGTGTCGGCCACGCCCAGCAGATCCTTGGCGAAGCGCTGGATGGCGTAGGCGCGCGCGTCGTTCTGCTGCGTCTCGGCGCGGCGCTTGACGTTCTCGGCCTCGGCCACGGCCCGCAGGGCGCGGTCCTTCCACTGGTCGCGCTCGGCGATCAGGGCGTCGACCACGGCGTTTTCATCGCCTTCAGGCGCACCCTCGCCCTCGTGGATGTCCTGCTCGAGTTGGTCCCGGGTCTCGTCGTTGATGTCGTTCACGTCTCTTGTCCGTCCAGAATCCGGCCCAGCACCCGGGCGGTATAGTCCACCAACGGTATGACACGGGCGTAGTTCAACCGCGCGGGCCCGATGACGCCGATGGCGCCCAGCACCCGCTGCCGGCCCGACATATAGGGCGCCGCGATCACGGCGGAACCCGAAAGCGAAAAGAGTCGCGTTTCCGCGCCGATATAGATGCGCACGCCCTGGGCCGCGCCGACGTCGTCCAGCAGGCCGATCAGCTGTTCCTTCTGCTCCAGATCGTCGAACAGCACGCGCACCCGCTCCAGATCCTCGGCCGCGCGGGCGTCCTGCAGCAGATTGCCGCGCCCGCGCACGATCAGGTTGCGGTCGTGGCCTCCGCCGCCCGCGCCTCCGCTCCAGGCCGCCAGCCCGTCCTCGACCAGACGGGCGGCGGCGGCGTCCAGATCACGCCGGGCGGCCTCCATCTCGGCCTTCATCTCGTGCCGGGCCTCGGCCAGCGGACGCCCTTTCAGCCGGGCGCTGAGGAAGTTCGACGCCTCCTGCAGGGTCGAGGGCGTCACGCCGGGCGCCAGGTTCATCAGCCGGTTCTCGACCACCCCGTCGTCGGCGACCAGCACCGCCAGCGCCTGCCCCCCGCCCAGAGCCACGAACTCGACATGACGCACCCCCGCCTCGCGCACCGGGCTGGCGACGATGCCCGCTCCGCCCGCCAGACCCGACAGCAGGGACGAGGCCGCATCCAGCGCCTCCTCCACGTTGCGGCCGCCGCCCTTGGCGCCCAGCACCGCCAGCCGGGCGTCGATCTCGCGCCGCTCCTCCTGACCGATGTCGCCGACTTCCAGCAGACCGTCCACGAACAGCCTCAGCCCCGCATGGGTCGGCGCCCGCCCGGCCGAGGCGTGCGGCGAGGCCAGCAGGCCGGCCTGCGTCAGCGCCTGCATGGTGTTGCGGATCGAGGCGGGCGACAGGTCCAGGCCCGCGCGCGACAGGGTATGCGACCCCACCGGCTCGCCCGTCTCCAGATAGGTCTCGACCACCCGGCGGAAGATGTCGCGCGCCCGCGCATCCAGCGTCGCCAGGCCGGGCGAGGGATGCAGCAGGCTCATGCCCCCGCCCTCCGCGCCGCCCAGTCCGCGCGGGTCAGGCGATGGACCAGGCAATCGTCCGTCCCGTTGAAGACACGCCGCCCCTCCGGCCGGAAGCCCAGTCGCTGATAGAAGCGATGGGCCTGGGCGTTGGAGTTGAGCGGATCGATCACCACCGCCTCGACCAGCGGCCGAGCGAAACAGGCGTCCAGCGCCAGGGTCATCATCTGCGTGCCATGACCCCGGTTCAGGGCGTCGGCCTCGCCGATCCAGATATCGAGGGCGCGCAGGTTCGGCTCGATCTCGCCCCAGTAGCCGTTGGGTTCGCCCGCCGGGTCGATGTCCAGCATGGCCCCGATCGGACGGCCGTCGACCTCGGCGATGAAGTAGCTGAAGACGTCGGACTGCGCAGCCAGTTCCTCGTCCCAGTCGGCCGCCTCATGATGGTCGGGGTCGTCGGTCAGGCAAGCGACGACATGCGGCGCCTTATCCCAGCGCATCATGATCGCGGCGTCGGCGGCCACGGCCGGACGAAGACGCACGACAGACAGGTCAGGGCGGGACAGGCTCATGGTTTCAGGATAAGCACGCGCCATCCCGCTTCCAAGGAATTCCCATGCGCCCGTCCGAACGCACCCCTGAACAACTCCGCACCGTCACGCTGGAAACCGGCGTCAACCGCTACGCCGAGGGCTCCTGCCTGGTGTCCTTCGGCCACACCAAGGTGCTGGTGACGGCCTCGATCGAGGAGAAGGTGCCGGGCTGGATGCGCAACAGCGGCCAGGGCTGGGTCACGGCCGAATACGGCATGCTGCCCCGCGCCACCCACACGCGCGGCCGTCGCGAAGCCGCCGCCGGCAAGCAGTCGGGCCGCACCCAGGAGATCCAGCGCCTGATCGGCCGCAGCCTGCGCGCCGTGGTCGACCTGAAGGCGCTGGGCGAGCGTCAGGTGCTGATCGACTGCGACGTGATCCAGGCCGACGGCGGCACGCGCACCGCCTCCATCACCGGCGCCTGGGTGGCCATGGCCAGCGCCCTCAACTACCTCAGGGACGAGGGCGTGCTGACGACCGATCCGATCCTGGATCAGGTGGCGGCCGTGTCCTGCGGCGTATTCAACGACCTGCCGGTGCTGGATCTCGACTATGAGGAGGACTCCACCGCCGAAGCCGATTCCAACTTCGTCCTGACCGGCGCAGGCCAGATCGTCGAGATCCAGGCCACCGGCGAGAAGCGCGGCTTCAGCCGGGCCGAGTTCGACCGCCTGTTCGAACTGGCGGAAATCGGCTGCACCGAACTGTTCGCCCTGCAGCGCGCCGCCGTCGAAGCCGCCCGCCGATAAGGCTTTTCGCGGAGCCGGATCGGGACCATCGTCGTTGCATAGGCGAACCCGATCCGGAGCCCCGCATGACCCGACCGCCCTTTCTGGCCTGCCTGATCCTCGGCGGCCTGCTCGCCGCCTGCCAGCCGCGTCCTGAGCCGGCGGCGCCAGCCCCGGCCTCCACGCCATCGCCTTCTCCGGCCCGCGAGCCCGAAGCCCGCCTGCCCGAAGGCCCGGACATGGCGCCCCAGCCCGTTCCGCTCGACGAGCGCCCCTGCCGAGAGACCCTGGGCGAGGCCGCCTCCGCCCGCCTGGTCCAGCGCTGCATCGCCGTCAGCCCCGCGACACGCCCGCCCTGCAACGCCGCCAACCCCTGCGACATGATCCAGGGCGAGATCGATCGCAGTTGCGCGATGTGGACCCGCGACGGCGAAACCCCGCCGAAAGAGTGCGCCAACTAGCCGCCCTCTCCCGATGGGAGAGGGCTTGAGCCTCCAAGAGCCGAAGGTGATTGGCTAAGGCGAAAAGGGTGAGGGTTCGCGGGTGAAGTCGGCCGCAGGCCGTGGCGCGACGGCCGACGCCGACTGACAGGACAAGCCCCTCACCCTTTCGCGCAAAGAACGATCGCTACGCTCTCGTGCGCTCAAGCCCTCTCCCGCCGGGAGAGGGTTTCATAGCGCCCAAGAAAAAAACCCCGGCGGATCGTTCCGCCGGGGCCTTCTTCATCTCAGCGATGACGCCGAGGCTTAGTCGCGACGGCGACGGCCGCGGTCGCCGCCGTTACGGTCGCCCTTGGGACGGCCGCCGGTGTCTTCCGACAGCGGGGCTTCACCGCGTTCAGCGCGCTCGGCGTTGATCTTGTCGGTGATGTCCTCGCCGGTTTCCTGATCGACGACCTTCATCGACAGCTTGGTCTTGCCGCGATCGTCGAAGCCCAGGAACTTGACCTTGACCTCCTGGCCTTCCGACAGGACGTCGGCCGGATTGGCGACGCGTTCCAGAGCGATCTGGGACACGTGGACCAGGCCGTCCTTGGCGCCGAAGAAGTTCACGAAGGCGCCGAAGTCGACGACCTTCACGACCTTGCCGGTGTAGATGGTGCCGACTTCCGGCTCCGAAGCGATGGACTGGATCCAGGCCTTGGCGGCTTCGATCTTTTCCTGCTCGTTGGCGGCGATCTTGATGGTGCCGTCGTCGCCGATGTCGACCTTGGCGCCGGTCTTCTCGACGATTTCGCGGATGACCTTGCCGCCCGAACCGATCACTTCACGGATCTTGTCGACCGCGATCTTGATGGATTCGATCTTGGGCGCGAACTCGCCCAGTTCGGCGCGCGGGGCCTCCATCGCCTTCGACATTTCGTCGAGGATGTGCAGACGACCGGCCGAAGCCTGCGTCAGGGCCTGCTGCATGATCTCCTTGGTGATGCCGGCGACCTTGATGTCCATCTGAAGGCTGGTGATGCCTTCCGACGTGCCGGCGACCTTGAAGTCCATGTCGCCCAGGTGATCTTCGTCGCCCAGGATGTCCGACAGGATGGCGAACTCGCCCGACGGCTCCAGAATCAGACCCATGGCGATGCCCGACACCGGACGGACCAGCGGCACGCCGGCGTCCATCAGGGCCAGCGACGAACCGCAGACCGTGGCCATCGAGGACGAGCCGTTCGACTCGGTGATCTCCGACACCAGACGGATGGTGTAGGGGAAGTCCTCGCGGGTCGGCAGCATCGGACGGATAGCGCGCCAGGCCAGCTTGCCGTGACCGATTTCGCGACGGCCCGGCGAGCCCATGCGGCCCGCTTCACCGACCGAATAGGGCGGGAAGTTGTAGTGCAGCAGGAAGGACTCTTTGTAGGTCCCGGTCAGGCTGTCGATGTACTGCTCGTCCTCGCCGGTGCCCAGGGTGGCGACGACCAGGGCCTGGGTCTCGCCGCGCGTGAACAGCGACGAACCGTGGGTGCGCGGCAGGACGCCGACTTCCGAGACGATGGCGCGGACCTTGTCCAGGGCGCGGCCGTCGACGCGGTGGCTGTTCTCGATGATGTCGCGACGCAGAACGTCGGCTTCGCATTCCTTGAACGCAGCCGAGAACTTGGACGAGTCGACGCCGTCCGGCTTCTCGTCGGTCTTCACCAGAGCTTCGGCGGCCTTCTTCTTGGCGGCGTCGACGCCCGAGCGGCGCTCATACTTGCCCGGATGGGCGTAGGCGGCCTTGATCTCTTCGCCGACCAGCGACTTGATCGAGGCGACCACGTCCGAGTGGTCTTCGGCCTGGAAGTCGAACGGCTCCTTGGCGGCGTGTTCGGCCAGGTCGATGATGGCGTCGATGACCGGCTGCATGCCCGCGTGCGCGAACATCAGGGCCTCGAGCATCTTCTCTTCCGACAGCTCCTTGGCTTCGGATTCGACCATCATCAGGGCGTCCTGGGTGCCGGCGACGACCAGGTCCAGGGCGCTTTCGCCCATCTGGTCGATGGCCGGGTTCAGCACCAGCTCGCCGTCGATCAGGCCGACGCGCGCGGCGCCGATCGGCCCCATGAAGGGCACGCCCGAGATGGTCAGGGCGGCCGAGGCGGCGACCATGCCCAGGATGTCGGGATCGTTCTCAAGGTCGTGCTGCAGCACGGTGACGATGACCTGGGTCTCGTTCTTGAAGCCCTTGACGAACAGGGGGCGGATCGGGCGGTCGATCAGGCGGGAGACCAGGGTCTCCTTCTCGGTCGGACGGCCTTCACGCTTGAAGTAGCCGCCCGGGATCTTGCCGGCGGCGAACGTCTTCTCTTGGTAGTTGACGGTCAGCGGGAAGAAATCCAGACCCGGCTTGGGCTGGCGGCCATAGACGACGGTCGCCAGGACCACGGTCTCGCCGTAGGTCGCCAGCACGGCGCCGTCAGCCTGACGGGCGATGCGGCCGGTTTCCAGCGTCAGCGGGCGTCCGGCCCACTCGATCGTCTTGCGTTTGATGTCGAACATTATTCTTCTTTCGTCTCCCGCGGGCGTATTCCCGTCGGGGGTGTGCGGAGCGGCAGGCCGTTCAGTCCTGCGGTCCCCATGAGCCAGGCCGCGTCATCACGGCCGGACGGGTGATTGAGGACCGGATTTCAGGCCCTCGCGTCGGTTGCGCCGGTAAGACCCGCGGCGCGCGGGAAGCCTACTTCTAATAGCGGAACGAGGCGCGGACGTGTCCGCCCGCGCCTCGTGGAATTATCCGATCCGCAACCGGGGCGCCTTAACGACGCAGGCCCAGCTTGGCGATCAGCGCCTGATAGCGGGCGCTGTCGGTCTTGTTCAGGTGGTCCAGAAGGCGACGACGCTGCGAAACCTGCTTCAGCAGGCCACGACGCGAGTGGTTGTCCTTCTTGTGGGTCTTGAAGTGCTCGGTCAGGTTGGCGATGCGTTCCGTCAGGATCGCGACCTGCACTTCAGCCGAACCGGTGTCGCCCGTCGAGCGAGCGTTATCAGCGATGACTTCAGCTTTACGTTCAGCCGTAATCGACATCGAGAGTCCTTTCTTGCCCTATCGCTCGCCTCGCGGAGGCTCGCGGTTTGAGGGCGTTGGAGTTCCTGTCGGCAAGCGGTTGGGCCTGCGTCAGGGGAGGTTGAAAACACGATCGGGTTCAAGCCGACCGGCCCTGAGATTGCCGAGCGCGACCAGGGTTCCGCCCTCGAAGACCGAAACCAGCCGCGAGCCGGCGGTGAGGCGGGCCTTGAGCGTTTCAATCTGTCGGGGGAGCAGAACGATCGGCCGTCCCTGCCTCAGAGAGAGGGCGTCCTGATCCGTCACGGCCAACTCCGGGATGTCGTCCAGAGCGGTCGAAACGGGCAACAAGCCCTCAAAGGCGGCGCCCTTATGCGCCAACTCCTCGAGAAAATCCAGCGTTACGGCGTTGTCGACCGAGAACGGCCCCACCCGCTCGCGCCGCAGGTCCGAGACATGGCCCTCGGCGCCCAGCATGATCGCCAGGTCGCGCGCCAGGGATCGGACATAGACGCCCTTGCCCGTCCGCATCGTGATCTCGACGTGATCGGCGTCGGGCGCGGCCGTCACCGCAGCCTCATGAATGGTCACGCGGCGCGACTGCAGCTCGACCTCGACCCCGGCCCGCGCCAGGTCATAGGCGCGCTCGCCATTGACGCGCACGGCCGAAAAGGCGGGCGGCGTCTGGTCGATCTCGCCGACGAACGACGGCAGGGCCGCTGTCACCGCCTCGACCGAAGGCCGCACGTCGGAGCGGGCGATGATCTCGCCCTCGCGGTCGATGCTGTCGGTCGAAATGCCCCAGTGGATGGTGAAGCGATAGACCTTCTGCGCCTCCATCATGAAGGGCACCGTCTTGGTCGCCTCGCCCAGCGCGATGGGCAGTATGCCCGAGGCCAGCGGGTCCAGCGTCCCCGCATGGCCCGCCTTCTGGGCGTTGAACAGGCGACGGATCTTCGTCACCGCCTCGGTCGAGCCCATCTCATAGGGCTTGTCCAGGCACACCCAGCCGTTGACGAGATCGCCCTTCTTGCGTCGCGCCATAACTCAGTCTTTCTCTGGGCCTACCGCGCCTTGCGCTGCTTGAGGCCCGTCATCCTCATCGTCAGCGTGTTCGATGTCGGCGCGCACGCGTGGATCGTTGAACAGACGGTCCATGTGGCTGGCCGTATCGAAGCTCTCGTCGTGGCGGAATTTCAGGTCCGGCGTGAACTTCATGTCGATGCGGCGGCCCAGCTGACCGCGCAGGAATTTGGCGTGTTCGTTCAGCGCCTTGATGATGGCGCTCTCGTGCCCGGCCGTTTCGGCCGCCTCGACGCCCGCGCCCAAAGGCTCGACGAAACAGGTGGCGTGGCGCAGGTCCGGGCTCATCCGCACCTCGGTCACGGTGACGGAGACGCCGACCAGGGCCTCGTCATGAATCTCGTGCTCGCGCATCACATCGACCAGGGCGTGGCGGATCAGTTCGCCGGCGCGCAGCTGGCGCTGCGACGGTCCCAACGGACCGCTGGCGTTGCGGGTGTGTTGCTTGCGGGCCATCTCGGGCTCCTCCTGTTCGCGCCGCCGGGGATCGGACGCCGGCTCTGAAACGCGAAGGGGCGGGGTCTAGTCGCCCGCGACGCCCAAGTCCAGTTCCGCCGCGCGCCGTTCGGCGGTTCGCGCCGCCCGCATCACCGCGCCCGAGGTCAGGCTGCGGACTATCGGCATGGGCAGCCCCCCCGCGTTCAGCACCTCGGCCGTCCAGTGGTTGCACAGATGCCCGACCCAGAAGGTCTCGCCGCTGGCGTAGAAAACGGCGTCGTCGCCGTCCCTCTGCGCCGAAACCATAGCCCGCCCCCCGTCATCCAGCCGCAACGACGCCGCGACCCGCGCCCGCAAGGCGGCGAAGCCTTCCGGCGACAGGGCCAGCGTCGCCCTCTCTGTCTCGGGCGACAGCGCCGGATCGACCGGATCGGGGTCCAGCATCACCACGGAGGGATTGCCGCCCGGCCTGAAGAAGGCCCGCGCTCCGTCGGGCAACCGCCCGCTGATCGGCCCCCGTTCGACATAGAAGACCGCGTCGCCCCAGCCGATCCGCACCCAGTCGCCGGGCGGCAGGGCGCGCACCGCGCGCGCCAGCGCATCGTCCCCGGCCGCCAGCGCCGCGCGCGGGGCCGCGAGGTCGGTGTGAAAGCCGTTGTCGAGCAGATGGACCACGATCGCCCCCTGCCCTTCCTGCGGCGGAAACAGCGTCGGATCGCCCGCTCGTTGTGCGGTCCACAGACCCGCCAGCAACCCCAGAAGAACGGCGAGGCTCCAACGGATCAGCACGTGCGCCTCAGTTGTTCCCGAAGGCCGCCGGAACGTCGCGCGCGGGCGAGGAGCCCTGCATCGTCGCCCATTCGCCGCGATAGCTGTAGTTCAGGCTGACGCAGTGGCGGTATTGGCCGTCGGCCCAGCGCCCGACCGTCTCGATCGTCAAGGGATGGCCCGCGCGCACCCGTCCGACCACGATCCAGGCTTCGTCGGAGCCGGGGCACAGGGCGCGCGACAGGGCGCGGCCGTCGCCGTCGGCCGTGATGCTGTAGACGCCGCCGTCCGCCGCGCCCTGCGGCAGGGCGCGCCGCACCTGATCGGGACCGCCCCGCTCGAACCGCGCCGAGCCGCGCGAGGTGGAGGAGAAGAGGTTCTTCACCGAGGTCGCGCCGAACCAGCCGCGCTCCACCTCCAGCGTCACCCCGCGCGTCAGGGCCTGGGTGGCGCGATCGCTGGCGTCGAAGGACAGGAAGCGCGTGTCGGCCAGGGCGGGCGTGGCCGCGCTGGAGGCCACGAAGGCGATCAGGAGCAGAGACAGTCCAGGACGTGACATTGGCGGCCTTTTCTTCGACGCCCCCCGACGCGACGCCCGACTCCTAAAGCCAACCGCGCGCCAGATGAAGCCTTCAATGCGATCCGGCGGACGGCGAGGCGCCCGCACCCTCCGGGCCTGTGTCTGGCGGGGCGGACGCCGATCCGGCATGATGCTCGCCCGGACGCCGGCGGCGCATCCGGCGTCTGCTCCCCCCTCCTTCATGATCCGAGAGCCGTGTTCAAAGACCCCTTCGACATCGACAACTACGCCCAGGACCCGGACCACTACCTCGCCGTGCCCTTCGTTCCGACCGAGGAGGACACCGTGGCGGCCATGCTGGCCCTGGCGGGCGTCGGACCGAAGGATCGGCTCTATGATCTGGGCTGCGGCGACGGCCGCATCGTCATCGCCGCCGCGCGCGACCGCGACGCCCACGGCATCGGCGTCGACATCGACCCCATGCGGATCGCCGACGCCATGGAGTACGCCGGCTGGGCCGGAGTCGAACACATGGTCGACTTCATCGAGGAAGACCTGTTCAGCGTCGATGTCCGCGAGGCCACTGTAGTCAGCCTCTATCTGCTGCAATCGATCAACGTCGAACTGCGCCCGCGTCTGCTCAGCCAGCTGAAGCCCGGCGCCCGCATCGTCTCCCACGCCTTCGACATGGGCGACTGGCCGGCGGATGAAAAGATCAGGGTCGCCGACGGCTACATCTACAAATGGACGGTTCCGGCTCCGGTCGCCGGGCGCTGGGACTGGACCCGCGCCGACGGAACGACCTGCCGGCTTGAGCTGGAGCAGACCTATCAGCAGGTCACGGGCCGGACCTGGCTGGGCGAGATCGAGGCCCGTCTCGTCGCGGCCGAACTGACCGGCGAAAGGCTGGAGATTGAGCTTCAGGCCGACGACGCGACGCCGGTGCAGCGCTTCATCCTGACCTTCGCCGACGGCGCGTTGAAGTCCGTCATCGAGGCCTGAGCTTACCTACCCGCTCATCCCGGCGGACGCCGGGATCCAGTTCTTTGGCCACTAGCTCGCGGTCGACCCCCGGCCTTGGCAAGGGCGGGTGTGAGGCTCTCACTGGATCCCGGCGTCCGCCGGGATGAGCGGGATTAGAAGTCAGCATTCTCCCCAAACACAAAGGGCGCGGCTTCTCTCGAAACCGCGCCCTTCATGTTTCAGGCCGTGAAGCTCAAGCGTCCTAGTCCAGGGTGCGCTTGATCTCTTCGACGGTGAAGCACTCGATGTAGTCGCCTTCCTTGATGTCCTGGAAGCCGGCGAACTGCATGCCGCATTCCTGACCCGAAGGCACTTCGTTGACCTCGTCCTTGAAGCGCTTGAGCGTGTTGAGCACGCCCAGCTCCAGCACCACCACGTCGTCGCGGATGATGCGGACGCGCGCGCCCTTGCGGACCACGCCCTCGGTGACGCGGCAGCCCGCGACCCGGCCGACCTTGGTGATGTCGAAGGTCTGCAGCACCTTGGCGTTGCCCAGGAAGGTTTCGCGCTGGAGCGGCGCCAGCATGCCCGAAAGCACGCCCTTAATGTCGTCCAGCAGGTCGTAGATGATCGAGTAGTAGCGGATCTCGACGCCTTCACGCTCGGCCAGTTCGCGCGCCTGCTTCGACGCACGGACGTTGAAGCCCAGGATCGGCGCCCCGGCCGACTTGGCCAGGTTGACGTCGCTCTCGGTGATGCCGCCGGCGCCGTGCATGACCACGCGGGCCCGCACTTCGTCGTTGCCCATCTTCTCCAGCGAGGTGGTGATGGCCTCGGCCGTACCCTGCACGTCCGACTTGATGAGGACCGGCAGCTCGCTGATCTTCTTCGACCCGAGCTTGGCCATCATGTCGGCCAGCGACAGGCTGCCGCCGGAGACCTGACCCTTTTCACGCTTCACGCGCTGACGGTATTCGGTCAGTTCGCGGGCGCGGGCCTCGCTCTCCACCACGGCGAAGACGTCGCCTGGCGTCGGCGCTTCCGACAGGCCCAGGATCTCGACCGGCACCGAAGGACCGGCTTCGCTCAGCTGGGCGTTGCGCTCGTCCAGCAGGGCGCGCGCCTTGCCCCAGGCGGAGCCGGCCACGACGATGTCGCCGCGCTTCAGCGTGCCGCGCTTGACCAGGACGGTCGCGACCGGGCCGCGGCCCTTGTCCAGCTGGGCCTCGATGACCACGCCCTCGGCCGAACGATCGGCGTTGGCGCGCAGGTCCATGACTTCCGCCTGCAGCAGGATGGCGTCGGTCAGGCCGGTCAGGTTGATCTTCTCCTTGGCCGACAGCTCGATGATCTGCGTGTCGCCGCCCAGGGATTCCGCGATCACCTCATACTGCAGCAGTTCGTTGACGACCTTCTGCGGGTTGGCGTCGGGCTTATCGACCTTGTTGACCGCCACGATGATCGGCGAACCGGCCGCCTTGGCGTGCTGGATGGCCTCGACCGTCTGCGGCATGACGCCGTCATCCGCCGCCACCACCAGGACGACGATGTCGGTGACGTTGGCGCCGCGCGCCCGCATCGCCGAGAAGGCCGCGTGGCCCGGCGTGTCCAGGAAGGTGATGCGCTGACCGTCGGCCAGGCGCACCTGATAGGCGCCGATGTGCTGGGTGATGCCGCCGGCTTCGCCCGCCGCCACGTCCGTGGTGCGCAGGGCGTCCAGCAGCGAGGTCTTGCCGTGGTCGACGTGGCCCATGATGGCCACGACCGGGGCGCGCAGCTCACCGGAATCGGCGTCGTCGGCCTCGGCGATGAAGCCTTCCTCGACGTCGGATTCGGACACGCGCTTGACCGCCATGCCGTATTCCTCGGCCACCAGTTCGGCGGTGTCGGAATCGATCACGTCGTTGATCTTCATCATCAGGCCCTGACGCATCAGGAACTTGATGATGTCGACGCCGCGCACGGCCATGCGGTTGGCCAGTTCGCCGACGGTGATGGTGTCGGGAATGACCACTTCACGCGGACGGTTGGGCGTTTCGGTCGAGCCGCCGCGGCGCTTTTCCTTCTCGCGTTCGCGAGCGCGGCGCACCGAGGCCAGCGAGCGCATGCGCTCGACGGCGTCCTCGTCGCCTCCCGCCACCGAGTGGATGGTCAGGCGGCCTTCGCGGCGCTTGGGCTCGCCGCGCGTGCGGCTGACGGCCTTGCCCGGCGCATTGTCGGCGAAACGCTTGTCGCGGTCGTCCTCGCGACCGCCCGGACGGGCGAAGCCGCCGCCGGCGCGGCTGGGACGGGCCACCTCGGGCTGAGCCGGGGGCTGGTTGGGGGCCGGACGCGCGCCGGGACGGGCCGCGCCGGGCGCGCCGGTGCGGGCGCCGGGGGCCGGACGCGGATTCAGCGCCGAATAGCGGACGGTCTGGGCCGGACGCGCGGGACGTTCGCCGCCCTCGCGGCCGCCTTCGCGCGGCGCCTGTTCACGCGCCTGCGGACGCTCGCCGCCGCCCATGGCCTGTTCACGAGCCGAACGGCCGCCGAAGGCCGGACGCTCCAGCGGCGCGCGGCCGGTCGGAATCTTGGGCGCGCGCTGGCCGAAGTTGACGGCGGGACGCTTGGGCGCGGCCGGAGCGGCGGGCTTGGCCGGCTCGGGCTTGGCCTCGACCTTCGG
This sequence comes from Brevundimonas olei, assembly GCF_037055245.1. Lineage (GTDB taxonomy): Bacteria > Pseudomonadota > Alphaproteobacteria > Caulobacterales > Caulobacteraceae > Brevundimonas > Brevundimonas olei. Next base: position 325,839 of record NZ_CP146369.1, on the reverse strand, counting down.
GGCCTCGACCTTGGGCGCTTCAGCCTTCGGCGCTTCGACCTTGGGCGCGGCCGGCTTGGCCGGCGCAGGCGCCGGAGCGGCGGCGCTCAGCTTGGCGGCCTCGACGCGCGCAGCCTCGGCCGCAGCCTTGGCGGCGGCGGCTTCAGCGGCGGCCTTGGCGGCGGCGGCCTCGACGGCGGCGGCCTGCTCGCGCTCGGCGGCCTCGGCGGCGGCCTTGGCGGCCACAGCCTTGCGTTCGCGCTCGGCGGCCTGCTGGGTCGCCAGGGCGATGGCCCGGCGACGGGCCTCCTGCTCCTCGGCCGACAGGCCTCCGCCCGCCGGCTGACGCGGCGCAGCCGAACGCGGCGCTCCGCCTTCAGGGCGCGGACGCGCGACATCGAAGCCCTGCGGGCGCTGATGCCCGCCCTGGGGGCCGGCGCGGCGCTTGGTCTCGACGACGACGGTCTTGGAGCGGCCGTGGCTGAAGCTCTGTTTCACCGTGCCGGTCGAGACCGAACCCGTCGCGCGCGGCTTCAGGCTCAGCGGAGCGCGCGGCCCCGTCTGCGAAGGCGCGTTGGCAGGAGTCTTGCCGTCGTTGGAATTGTTGTTTTCGTCGCTCATCCGGTCGCTTTACTCAGGGCGGAGAATTCCGCCTTCGTCTCTCTCAATCACCCATAGCAGAATGCGGCCCCGCCTCCGTTGTTTCGGAAACAGGCCCGCAGCCGCTCAAACCCTAAGGCTCTCCTTCCGGAGCCACGCTCCGGTCGTCCTCTGCGCCGTGTTCGGGCCCCGCCCGGTTCCAGCTCTGGGGACAGAGAGGTCGAAATCCCGCCAGCCGCTGAACCTCCAGAGTCCAGCGATCGGCCCGCCCGCCTTGCAGCAGGACGGCGTGTATCGCATTTTCCAGCCCAAGGGCCAAACTCAAATCGTCCGCGCTGAAAGCCCCGCAGATTTCGGGGGCGGGCGAGGCGTGTCTGGAGAGGGCCAGAAGCTTGCCGCGCCCGTCGGCCGAGCCGTCGGCGGCTTCGATCAGCCATGCGGCGCGGCCGCCGCGGATCGCCGCAGCGCATTTCTCGAAGCCAGAGATAAGCACGCCTTCGCGTCGGGCAAGGCCCAGCTGGTCCAGACAGCGCCGAACCAGCAGGTTTCCGACCAGATCGGGCAGGTCGGCGGCGGGCTTAAGCGGCGCCTTGGCCGCGCGGGCGAACAGGTTCTTCTTGATCGCCGCCTCCAGCGAGGCGCGATCGGCCGACACCCACAGGCCCCGACCCGGCAGCTTGCGCGCCAGGTCGGGAACCACCGCGCCGTCCGGGCCGGCCACGAAACGGATCAGGCGAGATTCATCGAGGGCCTGGCGCGACGCCAGGTCCTGACGATCCCTATCGATCAACGTCTCGGACGACCTCATGGACGGCTGCGGCTCCCATCACATGTCGCGGGACTGGTCGTCGAGGTCGTCCGAAGCGACCTCCGCGTCAGCCTCGGCGACGGCCTCTTCCTGGCCTTCGCCGTCGAGCTCGCCTTCGCCCTCATACGCCTCTTCCTCGACGTATTCCGGCTGGGGCAGCTCCGAAGCGTCGATCCAGCCAGCGGCCACACGGGCCTGCAGGATCAGCATTTCGGCGTCTTCCTGGCTCATGTTGAAGCTTTCCAGCACGCCCGGAACCTTGACCCGCTCGCCGCCGCGCACTTCGTAGCCGCCGCGGATCTCGTCGGTGGCCAGGTCGGCCAGGTCCTCGACCGTCTTCACCCCGCCTTCGCCCAGGGCGACGGCGATGGCGGCGGTCACGCCCGGCACGTCCAGAACGCCGTCCTCAACGCCCAGGGCCACGCGCTTGGCGTCCAGCTCGGCCGCCTGACGGTCCAGGTGCTCGCGGGCGCGGGTCTGCAGCTCTTCGGCGGTGTCCTCGTCGAAGCCTTCGATCTCGGAGATCTCATAGGGCTCGACGAAGGCCAGGTCCTCGACCGTGGCGAAGCCTTCGGTGACCAGCAGCTGGGCGATGGTCTCGTCCACGTCCAGGGCTTCCTGGAACAGGGAGGTGCGCTCGGCGAACTCGCGCTGACGGCGCTCGGAGTCCTGGGCTTCGGTGATGATGTCGATCTGCCAGCCGGTCAGCTGCGAGGCCAGGCGGACGTTCTGGCCGCGCCGGCCGATGGCCAGCGACAGCTGTTCGTCAGGCACCACCACCTCGACGCGGTCGGCCTCTTCGTCCAGCACCACCTTGGAGACTTCGGCCGGAGCCAGGGCGTTGACGATGAAGGTCGGCTCGTCCTCGTTCCACTGGATGATGTCGATCTTCTCGCCCTGCAGCTCGGCGACGACCGCCTGCACGCGCGAGCCGCGCATGCCGACGCAGGCGCCGACCGGATCGATCGAAGAGTCGTTCGACAGCACGGCCATCTTGGCGCGCGAACCGGCGTCGCGGGCGGCGGCGCGGATCTCGATCACGCCGTCATAGACTTCCGGCACTTCCTGGGCGAACAGCTTGGCCATGAAGCCGGGGTGGGCGCGCGACAGCATGACCTGCGGCCCCTTGGCCTCCGGGCGCACGTCATAGATGTAGGTGCGGACGCGGTCGCCGATGTTGAACACCTCGCGCGGGATCGACTGATCGCGGCGCATGATGCCTTCGCCACGGCCCAGGTCGACGATGGTGTTGCCGTATTCGACGCGCTTGACCGTGCCGTTGACGATCTCGCCGACGCGGTCCTTGAATTCTTCGTACTGATTGGCGCGCTCGGCCTCGCGGACCTTTCCGGTCACGACCTGGCGGGCCATCTGGGTCTGGACGCGACCGAACTCGAACGGCGGCAGGACCTCGACGTACTCCTTGCCGACCTCGGCCTCGGGGTCGCGCTTCAGGGCGTCGCGCAGACGCACCATGGCGCTGTCGTTGAACTCTTCCAGCTCGTCTTCCGGCTGCCAGTCGTCGGCGACGATGGTGACGTGGCGGGTCAGGCTCAGCTCGCCGGTCTTGTGGTCGATCTTGGCGCGGATGTCGTGGTGCGCGCCATAGCGCGACTTGGCGCCCTTCTGGATCGCTTCCTCGATCGCCTCGATGACGATCTCCCGGTCGATGCTCTTCTCGCGCGCGACAGCGTCGGCGATGGAGAGCAGTTCCAGGCGGTTGGCGGAGATTCCGGTCACGGCCATCAGGCGTCGTCCTTGGTGGAGTCTGGGTTGGATTGTTCAGGCTCGGGCGCGCCCTCGGGCAGGCCGTCGTCTTCGGGTTCGCCGCGCGCCGCGCGCAGGGCGGCGCCGCGCTTCAGCAGTTCGTCGGTCAGCACCAGCTTGGCGTCGGCCAGCCAGGCGAAGGGGATCAAGGCGGTCTCGTCCTCGCCCTCCAGGTCGATGGCGACGTCCTCGCCCTCGGTTCCGGCCAGCAGACCCTTGAAGCGCTTGCGGCCCTCGACCATCCGGTCGGTCTCGAGGCGCGCCTCAAGCCCCTCGAACAGGTCGAAGTCGATCAGGCGCGTCAGCGGCCGGTCGATGCCGGGCGACGACACCTCCAGCAGGTATTCGCCCGAGATCGGGTCGGCGGCGTCCAGCACCTCGGACACGGCGCGCGACAGGCGGGCGCACTCCTCGACCGAGATGTCGTGGTCGACCTGGCGCTCGGCCATGATCTGCAGCCGACGCCGCAGCGTCCCGCCCATCAGGCGCACGCGCACGACCGCCAGCCCCAGGCTCTCGGCCACGGGGTCGATCAGCTCCAGCAGAGCACGGTCTTCGGCGGTCTTGGCCCGCAAGCGGATACTCCAGAAAACAAAAGCGACGGACCGTCCGGGCCGCCGCTTGAAACGACGCCGTTGGACGCCGGTCTAACGATGTGAGCGGTCATATAGGCGAAAGCGGGGGCCGTGTCAGCCCCCGCCGTCTCTTCGCGGCCCAAAGCCCGTTCAGGCCCGCTTTTCGAACTCGAGGAAGATGGGGTCGGTGTCGCCCAGCTTCTTTTCCTCATAGCGGGTGACGACGTGATCTTCGGGCGCGGCGAACCAGTCGGCGCCCCCCATCTCGATATCGCCCGTCTCGATCCGCACGAGGCCCGGCGTGCGCGCCAGCCGCTCCAGCGCCCAGTCGGCGTAGTCCAGCCAGTCGGTGACGAAGCGCACCTTGCCGCCGGGCTTCAGCAGGCGGGCGATCTCGACCGCCGTCTCGTCCTGCAGGAAGCGGCGCTTGTTGTGGCGCGCCTTGTGCCAGGGATCGGGGAACAGGATCATCACCCGGTCCAGCGAAGCGTCCGGCAGGGCCGCCATCACCGCGCGGGCGTCGTCGGCGTGCAGGCGCACGTTCTCAAGCCCGCCCTCCTCGACGTAACGCAGGGCCGAGGCCACGCCGTTGAGGAAGGGCTCGCAGCCGATCATCACCGCCTCGGGATGACGCGCCGCCTGCGCCGCCAGATGCTCGCCGCCGCCGAAGCCGATCTCCAGCCAGGCGGCTTTCGCCCCCGGCATCAGGGCCAGGGGGTCGATCGGCCCCTTGGCCGGGTCCGGCACGGCGATGCGCGGCATCAGGGTGTCGAACAGGGCCGCCTGCTTCGCCTTGATCGGCCGCGACTTGATGCGCCCGAAGGAGCGCAGCGGGCCATGCGCCTTCGCCCACTCGGGCCGGTCGGCGTCAGAGGTCTTGGGATCGGTCTCGTCGGTCATGGCGCGCGCTCTAGCGGCTTAAGGCCGCCTGCGCAAAGGGGCGATGTCAGCCCCAGGGGCCGCGCGGCGGCGAGGCAGGCCCGTCGTCGGTCGTCGGCACGCTGGTCGCCGCGCGGATCGGCGCGGCGGAGCGACCAGAGTCAACAATGGCAGACTCGACGAAGGCCGGCGCCGGACGCACGCGCCCGCCCATGCCCATCTTCGTCCCCAACTCCATCAGGGCGCGCACGCGGTTGCCCGTGGCCGGGTGGGTCGAGAACAGGTTGTCCGCCCCCTTCCCGTTCAGCGGATTGATGATGAACATATGAGCCGTGGCCGGATTGCGCTCGGCCGGGGCGTTCACCGCGCCGCGCGCATAGGCCTCGATCTTCTGCAGGGCCGAGGCCAGGGCCTGCGGGTCGTCGGCGATCTCGGCTCCGACGCGGTCGGCCTCGTATTCACGGGCGCGGCTGATGGCCATCTGCACCAGACCCGCCGCCATCGGCGCCAGCAGCATCAGGGCGATGGTCCCGATCATGCCGCCCGGCCGTTCGCGATCATCGCCGCCGCCGAAGAACAGGGCGAAGTTGGCCAGCATGGCGATGGCGCCCGCCACCGTCGCCGTGACCGTCATGGTCAGGGTGTCGCGGTTCTTCACATGGGCAAGTTCATGCGCCATCACGCCGCGGATCTCGTCGCGCGTCAGCATGTCCAGCAGGCCCGTCGTCGCCGCCACGGCCGCGTTCTGGGGATTGCGCCCCGTGGCGAAGGCGTTCGGCTGATCGTTCGGGATGATGGTGATGTTGGGCTGCGGCAGGCCCGCATCCTGCGCCATCTGTTTCACATCGGCGACATAGGCGCGCACCACGGCGTTGGGGTGGGTCTCGTCCACCGGCTGGGCGCGGTACATCTTCAGGACGATCTTGTCCGCGTTCCAATAGGAAAACAGATTCATCCCCGCCGCCACGACCAGGGCGACGGCCATGCCGGTCGCGCCGCCGATCAGATAGCCGATCCCCATGAACAGGGCGGTCATCACGGCCAGCAGGGCGAAGGTCTTCAGATGGTTCATGCGGGCGTTCGGACGAGCTAACGGGCTTCAGGGGGTGGCGTGTTCGGCCTGAACGTCTATTTGAGCCGCAGTATCCCCGCTCTCAAGGCAGGCGACCTGTGACCGAACAGCCCACCCCCCCGATCGAATCCTCCCCCGAGGAAGTCTTCAACACGGACGTGCCCCACGCCACGCCCGAGCGCCCGCTGAGCGAGGCCGCCCGCCGCGCCCTGCTGGAAGCGGCCGAGCGCCGCGCCGCTGAGGCGGCCGACGCCCTTCCCCATGAGGTCGGCGGCCGCAAGGGTCCCGAGCCGACCCGCTTCGGCGACTGGGAGAAGAAGGGGCTGGCGGTGGACTTTTAAGGCGCTATCGCTCGCCGCGCGGCGGCTCGCTGCTTGAGCTTCACTAGGTCGCTATCGCTCGCCGCTCGGCGGCTCGCTGCTTGAGCTTGATCGGGCGCCATTGCTGGGCGTGCGGCGGCGCTCTTCCCGCTCCGGTTCCCTTGATGGGAGAATAATGAACGCTCCGGCGAGATCCGCATTAACCTTTGCGGCCGAAACAAGGAGCGCAGCCATGAAGGCTCTATTCTACGCCGCCGCCGGCGCGGCGGTCCTCATCGCCGGCGCCGCCGAGGCCCATCAGGCCGGCGCCCGTTACAACGCCGCCGCCGGCTACGCCCGCGGTCCCGTGGTGCAGAGCCGCGCCCAGACCTGGTACAGCGACACCGGCTGGCAGGGCGGCTACGGCCCGATCGAGAGCTACGGCTATGGTTACGGCTACGGCGGCGCCGGGGTTCGCCCGCCGGTCGTGATCGCCCCGTCGCAACCGCCGATCCAGCACGGCGGCTACGCCTATTCCGGCGTCACCCGCTCCATGCCCTTCGGCTATCCGGTCGACGGCTACGGCCGCTACCCCTGGGCCCGCTACGGCTATGGCGGCTACGGCGGCCAGTACAGCGGCGGTCAGTACGGCGGCGGCTATCAGCAAGGCTATCAGCAAGGCTATTATCAGGGCGGTTACAGCCAGGACTGCGGCCGCTGCGGTCCCCCGCCCCAACCGGTGCGCTACCGCTCCGAACCGATCTACGTCAGCCAGCCCCCGGTCTATGTCTCGCAGCCGCCCGTCTACGTGGAATCGCCGCCGGTCTATGTGCAGCCGGCCCCCGTCTACGTCGAACCGGCCCGCGTGCATGTCTCGCCGCCGCCGGTCCATGTCGCGCCCGCCGACGTGCGCGTCGCCCCGGCCCAGGTCGAGGTCGCTCGCCCTGACGTCTATGTCGAGCCGCCGCGCGTCGAAACGGCCCCGCCGGTGGTCAATTTCGAGCAGGGCTACTACGCCGTGCCGCCTGCGCCGCCACCTCCGCCGTCGCCCACCGAACGGCCCTACCGCCAGGAACGCGGCGAGCGCGGCTGATACGACAAGGGCGGCGCCTCCGGACGCCGCCCTTTCTGTTTCACGTGAAGCACGATCCCTTGCGGATCAGGAGCTTGCTCTCAAATCAGGGCGATCTCCTGCGTGATCGCCTGGGCCGCCGCGCGCGGATCGGCGACAGCCGTGATCGGTCGGCCGATGACCAGATGGGTGGCGCCGGCTTCCAGAGCGCTGGCCGGGGTCGCCGCGCGCGCCTGATCATCCATCGCCGCCCCCGCGGGCCGCACGCCCGGCGTCACGATCAGAAAATCCTCGCGCCCCGCCGCCCGGGCGATCGCACGCGCCCCGCCCGCCTCATGCGGGCTGGAGACCACGCCGTGAATTCCCGCCTCCAGCGCCTGACGCACCCGCTGCTCCACCAGTTTCCCCGCCGACAGGCTGTGATCGTCCGCCTTGAGATCCTCGTCCGTCAGGCTGGTCAGGACGGTGACGCCCAGGATCTTCAGATCCGATCCCGCCGCGCCGCGCGCCGCCGCCGCCATCACCTGGGGCCGGGCGTGGACGGTCAGCAGATCGCAGCCTGCGTTCGCCAGCACCGCCGCCGCCTTCTCCACCGTCGCGCCGATGTCGTGCAGCTTCCAGTCCAGAAACACCTGGGCGCCCGACGCCTTCAGCTCGCGCGCCAGACCCATGCCGTCCGAGGCGAACAGCTGCAGCCCCACCTTGTAGAAGCCCACGGCGTCGCCGATCCGCTCGACCAGGGCGCGCGCCTCATCGGTCGTCGGCACGTCCAGGGCGCAGATGACGCGCGGGTCGAAGGGGCGATTGGCCAGGTCAACAGAATGGGCTTCGGACATTTCCGGCTCTCGGCGGCTTGCAGGCGCGCGCGGATGCCCCGATAGGTGGGGCGAGGTGTCGCGGTCGCGCGGCGGGTTTTCAGGGCAAGGTGCAGCAATGAACGCGGTCGATCTGGGGGTCAACCTGTTCGTGGCGCTGTTCGCCCTGCTGGACCCCATCGGCAACGTGCCGATTTTCGCAGCGGCCACGGCGGGCGCCTCCCTGCGCCAGCGGATCTCGGTCTCGGCCATGATCTGCCTGTTCGCCGTGGTCTTCCTCGGCTTTTTCTTCTTCACCGGCCTGGGGCTGCTGCAGTTCTTCGGCATTTCGCTCGCCGCCTTCCGCATCGCCGGCGGCATCCTGCTGCTGCTGCTGGGCCTCGACATGGCGCGCGAGGACTTCCTCGCCATCTTCGCCGACGCCGACGCTGCGACGGACGCCAAGGATGTTCGCGGCTACGCCAAACGCCGCTTCAAGCGGCTGATCGTGCCCTTCGCCATTCCCCTGATGATCGGCCCAGGCGCCATCTCCGCCATCATCATCCAGGCGGGCGAGGCGGCCAAGCTGGGTCTGGCCGGCACCGTGGCCTCCCTGATCGCCATGGGGGCCGCCTGCGTCGTGACCTTCCTGTGCTTCTCGGCCACCGGCCCGATCAGCCGCCTGCTGGGCGACGTCGGCATGGCCATCGTCGTGCGGGTGCTGGGCCTGATCCTGTGCGCCCTGGCGATCCAGTTCATCCTTATGGGCCTGGGCGAGGCCCTGCCGGGGATGTTCAGCGCGGGCGTCACCACCCCCTACCCCTCCGGCGGGCACTAACCCTCAGAGGCGGTCCAGCCGCCTGGCGTGGCCGCCGACCATCTTCAGCGCCAGGGCGTCGGGCAGCAGCCCGCCCAATGCCGCCAGGACGTTGTTGGCGACGCCCGGCGTCACGCGGGGCCGGTTCGCCTCGACCGCGTCCCAGCCGATGCGGGCCACGCGGTCGGCGTCCATCCACATCCATTTGGGATAGGCGGCCGACACCTGCTCGCGCGAGCCGTTGACGTCGTGGAATTCGGTGTAGGTGTAGCCGGGGCACAGGGCGGTGACGTTCACCCCCGTCCCCTGCGTCTCCAGCCACAGCCCCTGCGACGCCTTGATCAGGAAACTCTTGATCGGGCCGTACAGGGTGTCGCCGCCCGTCGCCGGCATCTGCCCAGCCAGGGAGGCCACGTTCAGCACACGGCCCCAGCCGCGCGCGACCATGTCCGGCAGCGCCAGGCGCGACAGCTCGACCGGCGCGGTCAGCATGACCCGGATCATGGCGGCGTGGTCGGCCGGATCGGTGGCGAGGAAGCCGGTGGTGCGGCTGAAGCCGGCGTTGTTGACCAGGCCGTCGACGCGCAGGTCGCGCGCCGCGATCGCTTCGAACAATTGCCCGGGCGCATTCGGCTCGGCCAGATCGGCGACGACGGCGGTCGCATCGACGCCGTGCGCAGCGGCCAGATCCTCGGCCAGGGCCTGGAGCGGCCCCTCGCGGCGGGCGGTCAGGATCAGGTGATGGCCCCGCGCCGCGCAGACGCGCGCCAGGGCCGCGCCGATGCCGGCCGAGGCCCCGGTGATCAGGATGGTGCGGCGCCCCTCCCCCAAGGCCGCCTCGTCAGGCCGCGTCGGCGTTGGGACAGGCCGGATGCGGCGCAAAGGCCCGCAGCACCTCGGGGTCCTCTTCCAGCAGGTCGGCGATGGTGATCTTCGACAGGGCCGCGCCCGCCGCCTGATCGGCCGCCGTCAGGGCCTTGGCCACCTGGCGCGGAATATGTTCGCCGACCGGGCAGCCCTTGGCCCCGGCGGGCGGCGACCCCAGATGGGCGCAGCCGTTCACCGCCCTCAGCACCTCGTCCAGGCAGATGGTTTCGGGCCGCCGCAGCAGCCACGACCCGCCGGACGCGCCAGGACGCGTCGCGATCAGGCCCGCCTTGGCCAGCAGGGCGGTCACCCGGCGGATCACCACCGGATTGGTCGGCACCGAGGCGGCCAGGACGGCGCTCGGCTCGGCCTCGGTCGCCGCATAGGCGCCCTTGTGGGCCAGGTAGGCCAGGGCGTGGGCGGCGACGGGAAAACGTTGGCTGTCAGACATCAGGGTTCATGCTCCAGACCGATAGGTAGGCCTTCCGCACCCGTTTCACAAATCAATCCGCAACAAAAACTGTTTTATTAAGACTCCGCTCAGGCGCCTGCCTTCCCCGCAAAGCCCCAGGCGGCGTCCGAAAGCGGGCCGACCTGGGCCGCCATGGCCCGTGCGTGGGCGCTGGCGGCGGTCCCGTCGCGCACCCGTCCGGCGATGCCCTGACAGATGGCCGCCAGCCGGAACAGGTTGTAGGCGAACAGCCAGTCCAGGTTCGTCGGCGCGGCCGTCCCGGTCTTCTGCGCATAGCGTTCGACCGTCTCCGCGACCGAGGGAATCCCCAGAGCCTCCAGGTCCGCTCCGGCCAGGCCGTTGCGCAAGGACGCCGGAATGACCCAGGCGATCAGCAGATAGGAGAAGTCCGCCATCGGGTCGCCCAGGGTCGACAGCTCCCAGTCCAGCACCGCGCGCACCTTCGCCTCGGCCGGATCGAGGATCAGATTGTCGAGGCGGAAGTCCCCGTGCACGATCCGCGTCGGTCCCTCCGGCGGCAGGCTGTCGGGCAGGAAGGCGATCAGCCGGTCCATGGCCCCGATCGGCTCGATCTCCGAGGCGCGATACTGCTTGGTCCAGCGCCCGACCTGACGGGCGAAATAATTCCCCGCCTTGCCGTAGTCCGCCAGGCCGACGGCGTCGGGCTCCAGTCGATGCAGGGCCGCCAGCGTATCGACCTGGGCGTCATAGATCGCGCGGCGCTCCGGCGGGGTCAGGCCCGGCAGCTTCAGGTCCCAGAAGATGCGCCCCTCGACCTTCTCCATGACGTAGAAGATGGAGCCGATGACGCCATCGTCCGTGCACAGAGCATAGGGCCGCGCGACCGGAAAACCCTGGGCCTGCAGGGCCGAAATCACCGCGAATTCGCGGTCCACCGCGTGGGCGCTGGCCAGCAGCGCGCCCGGCGGCTTGCGGCGCAGCACATAGGTCCGGCCCGGCGTGGTCAGCTCATAGGTCGGGTTCGACTGCCCGCCCTTGAACTGGCGGATGGTCAGCGGCCCGGCGTAGCCCTCGACGTTCGCCGCCAGCCAGGCGTCCAGCCCCGCCTCGTCCAGCCGATGGCGGTCGTCCACCTCACGCGTGCCCGAAAACGCAGTTTGAGCGTCCAATGCCTGTGAATCCGTGGCCTCGGTCATTCCCCCTCCTCCGGCTGGGCGGCGATGATGGCGGCCCTGACCGCGCCGCGCCAGCCCCTGAGCAGCCGCGCCCGCTCCTCGGCCCCCATGCGCGGGGTCCAGACGGCGGGCGCCTCGGCCGGGGCGGTCCACAGGGCCTCGGTCAGGCCGACGCCGTAGGCCGCCAGCCGCGCCGCCCCCATGGCCGTCATCTCCTGGAAGGCCGGGCGTTCGACCTCGACCTCGCAGATGTCGGCGACGAACTGCATGGCGAAGGCGTTGGCGGTGACGCCGCCGTCGACCTTCAGCCGTTTCAGCGGCGGCGCCCCGTCCTTCGTCAGGGCGTCCAGCAGGTCGCGAGTCTGATAGGCCAGACTCTCCAGCGCAGCGCGGACCATGTGCGCCGGGCCGCTGTCGCGGGTCAGGCCGACGACGGTTCCGCGCGCCTCCGGCTCCCACCAGGGCGCGCCCAGTCCGGTGAAGCCAGGGACCAGATAGACCCCGCCGTTGTCCGTCAGCGACTGGGCCACGGCCTCGGACTGGCGCGAATCCGACAGCACCTTCAGCCCGTCGCGCAGCCACTGGATCGCCGACCCGGCCGAGAAGATGGACCCCTCCAGCGCATAGGCCGCCTCACCGCTCGCCGCATAGCCGAGCGTTCCCAGCAGCCGCGAGGTCGAGGCCACGGGCGCCGCCCCGACATTGGCGACCAGAAAGGCGCCGGTGCCATAGGTGATCTTGGCGTCCCCCGCCGTCAGTGCGCCGTGGCCGACCAGCGCCGCGTGCTGATCCCCCGCCGAGCCGTGAATGGGCAGGGCGCGCCCCAGTAGCGACGGATCGGCCTCGCCCAGCAGGGCGTCGCAGTCGCGGATCTCCGGCAGGGCCTGCATCGGCACGCCGAACAGGTCGCACAGGTCCGAGCGCCACGCGCGGGTCTGCAGGTCCATCAGACTGGTGCGGCTGGCGTTGGTGGCGTCGGTGACGTGGCTGTTTCCGCCCGTCAGCTTCCAGATCAGCCAGGCGTCGATCGTGCCCAGCTTCACCTCGCCCCGCGCCGCCCGCTCGCGCGCGCCCGGCACGGCGTCCAGCAGCCAGGCGTATTTCGACGCCGAGAAATAGGGATCGAGGATCAGGCCCGTCGCCGCCTGCACCGCCGCCTCATGCCCCTCTGCCGCCAGCTTGCCCGTCGCCTCGGCCGTGCGCCGGTCCTGCCAGACGATGGCGCGATGCAAAGGCTCGCCCGTCGCCGCATCCCAGATCACCGAGGTCTCGCGCTGGTTGGTGATGCCGATGGCGGCGAAACGGCCGACGCCGCCCGCCTTGCGCACCACCTCGCGACAGGTCTGCAGCGTCGCGCGCCAGATCTCGGCCGCGTCATGCTCGACCCAGCCGGAGTGCGGGAAATGCTGCGCCAGCTCGATCTGGCTGACGGCGACCGCATGAAAGGCCCCCTCAGGCGAGACTTCAAACGCGATCGCCCGCGTCGAGGTCGTGCCCTGGTCGATGGCGAGGATCATATTTGCTTTCATGATGTGAGTTATGCAGAGCCTGCGCCGCGACGTAAGAGGGAAGCCATGCATACGCCCAGCTTTGAAGGCGTCGTCGACGCCGCCCGCCAGATCGCCCCCGCCGCCGTCCGCACGCCGCTGATCGAGCATCCGGCCCTGAACGAGGCCGTCGGCGGCCGTGTGCTGATGAAGGCCGAGACCTTTCAGGTCGCGGGCGCCTTCAAGTTCCGCGGCGCCTATAACCGCGTCAGCCGCCTGACCGAGGAAGAGAAGACGCGCGGCGTCGTGGCCTATTCCTCCGGCAACCACGCGCAGGGGGTGGCGGCGGCGGCCAAGGCTGTCGGCACGCCCGCCGTCATCGTCATGCCGTCCGACAGCCCGACGGTGAAGGTCGAGGGCGTGCGCGCCTTCGGCGGCGAGGTGCGCTTCTACGACCGCTGGAGCGAGAGCCGCGAAGCCATCGGCGCCGAGATCGCGGCCCAGCGCGGCTCCGTGCTGGTCCCGCCGTTCGACGATCCCTTCATCATCGAGGGCCAGGGCACGGTCGGACTGGAGATGCTGGAACAGGCGGGCGTGCCGATGGATCAGCTGCTGTGCGGCGCCTCGGGCGGCGGGCTGATCGGCGGGATCAATCTGGTCATGGCCAAACAGAGCCCGGCTACCCGCGTCATCGTGGTCGAACCCGACGCCTTCGACGACACCCGCCGCTCGCTGGAGGCGGGCCAGCGCACCGCCCATCCGCAGGGGTCGCCGTCCATCTGCGACGCCCTGATGGCGCCCATGCCGGGCGAACTGACCTGGCCGATCAACCGCCGTCTGGCGGGCGCGGCGACCGTCACCGACGCCGAGGTGGCCGAAGCCATGCGCTTCGCCTTCCGCTGGCTGAAGCTGATCATCGAGCCGGGCGGCGCCGTGTCCCTGGCCGCCCTGCTCTCGGGCAAGGTCGAGGCAAGGGGCCTGACCACCGGCATCGTCCTGTCGGGCGGCAACGTCGACCCCGGCCTGTTCAGCGCCATCATCGAGGGACGCTTCGAGGGGTAGGCCTTGCCTCCGCCCCCTCCCCGCGCAAGGCTGGCGCAAACGGGAGGGCGTCACATGACCAAGGCCAGCGAACTTCAGTCCCTGATCGGTCAGGAGGTCGGCGTCAGCCGCTGGTTCGCGCTGGATCAGGCGCGCATCGACGCCTTCGCCGGGCTGACCGAGGACGAGCAGTTCATCCACGTCGACCCTGAGCGCGCCAAGGCGACGCCCTTCGGCGGCACCATTGCGCACGGCTTCCTGACCCTCAGCCTCGCCTCGGCGATGAGCATGGATGCGGTCGCCCCGCTGGATGATCTGGTCATGGGGGTGAACTACGGCTTCGACCGGCTGCGCTTCCTCGCCCCGGCGCCGTCGGGATCGCGCGTGCGCGGCCGCTTCAAGCTGCTGTCGGCCGAGGATAAGGGGGACGGCCGCTGGCTGCTGAAGCACGAACTGACGGTCGAGATCGAAGGCGGCGACAAGCCCGCCCTGATCGCCGAATGGCTGACGATGCAGGTGGTGAAGGCCTAGAGCCTCCCGCTCACTCCCCCAGACACCTCAGCGCCACTTCCAGGTTGCGCAGCCCGTCTTCGCCGCTGACGGCCGCCGTCTCGCCGGTGCGGATGGCGTGGATGAAGGCCTCGTGCTCTTTCTTGAGCGGCTCGGCGGGCCAGGCGTTGAGCATCCGCGTCGAATAGGAGCCGTCCGGCTGCTGGCCGAAGAATTCCGTCACCTGGCGGGTGATCAGGTCGGCGACGATGAAGCGGCTCTTGGTCGCCACCTGCAGAACGCGGGTCTTGTAGGGCGTGACCCAGTTGGTGGTGATGTGGGCGATCACCCCATTGTCCATGCGGAACTGCAGCAGGGCCGAATCCTCGCGCGAGGCGTGGGTGTGGCCCAGCAGGGACTGGACCTCGGTCATCTCCGACCCCGTCAGGTGGCGGATGATGTCGATGTCGTGCACCGCCAGGTCGATGACCACCCCGACTTCGCCCATGCGCGGCGGAAAGGGGCCGACACGGGTGATCTGGATAGAGATGATCTCGTCGCCGTCGATGGCGCGCTTGACCGTCTCGACCGCCGGATTGAAGCGCTCGACGTGGCCGACCATCAGCACGCGCTCATTCGCCTTGGCCGCGTCGATCATGGCCTGAGCATCGGCGAGGGTAGCCGCGATCGGCTTTTCCACCAGCACATGCACGCCGGCGTTCAGCAGGGCCACGCCCAGTTCGGCGTGATAGCGGTTCGGCGTGGCGATGACGGCGGCGTCCAGACCGGCGGCGACGAACGCCTCGGCGGTCGTCACGGCGGTCGCTCCATAGGCGGCGGCCACGCCCTCGGCCGTCACGGCGTCGGGATCGAAGACGGTCGTCAGCTCGACATCGCGCAATTCGGACAGGACGCGCGCATGGTTGCGGCCCATGACGCCGGCGCCCGCGACGCCGATCTTGAGGGGGGTCTGCTGGGGCATGGGGATCAGGCCTTGAAGCTAGCGACGGCGGCGATGATGCGGTCCTGCGTCGCCGCATCCAGATCAGAGTGCATCGGCAGGCTGATCACCACATCCTTCAGCCGCTCGGTGACGGGCAGGCCGCCGGCGCCGCGCGGATAGTGCTCATAGGCGGGCTGAAGGTGCAGCGGGATCGGATAGTAGACCGCCGTCGGCACGCCCTGATCCTTCAGGTGCGCGGCCAGGGCGTCGCGATCCGGATGCTCGACCGTGTACTGCGCCCAGTTGGAGACATGGCCCGCCGGAACGTCAGGAACCTTGGCGACGTGAGGGCGCAGGCCCTCGTTGTAGCGGGCGGCGGCGGCGTTGCGCCACTCGATCTCCTGCGCGAAGACCTTCAGCTTCTCGATCAGGACGGCGGCCTGAATGGTGTCCAGACGGCTGTTCAGGCCGATGCGCATGTTCAGATATTTGGGGTCGTGGTCGAAGGTCCGGTCCTTCAGATCGACGCCGACCGCCTTGCCGTGAACGCGGATGGAATCCATCAGCTGGGCCAGTTCGTCGTCGTTGGTCAGCACCGCCCCGCCGTCGCCGTAGCAGCCCAGAGGCTTGGCCGGGAAGAAGCTGGTGGTGGTCACATCGGCCCATTTCAGCGGGTGTTCGCCGTCGATGGTGCAGCCGAAGCCCTGGGCCGAATCTGAGATCAGCTTCAGGCCATGTTTGTCGCAGATCCCCCTGATGGCCGGATAGTCGGCGGGCTGGCCGAACAGGTCGACGGCGATGACCACGCGCGGGGTCAGGCGGCCCTCGGCCTTGATGCCTTCGACGGCGCGCTCCAGCGCCGCCGGGTCCATGTTGTAGGTGTCGGCGTCCACGTCGACGAAGACCGGCTCGGCGTCGAACCAGGGCACGACCTCGGCCGTGGCCGCAAAGGTGAAGCTGGGCACGAAGACAGCGTCCCCGCGCCCGATCCCCCAGGCCATCAGCGGCAGGGCCAGGGCGTCGGTGCCGTTGGCGCAGCCCAGGGCGTGCTTGGCCTTGCCGAAAGCGGCCAGGTCGGCCTCGAACTGGCGCACCTGCGGGCCCATGACCCAGGCGCCGCCGAGGACGGCCTCCTGAACGGCGGCCTCGATCTTGCCGCCGAGGCGCAGACGCTGGGCCTGAAGGTCGATGAAGGGGATGGTCATTGCGATGTCGCTCTCTCGATGGGGCCGGCGCGGGCGGAAGTCCAAGGCTCCGGGGCGCGGACGCGAAGGCGGGTCGTCTGTGTCAGTCTGCGTCCTACCAAAGCGGCGGGGTTCTGAACAAACCTCCCTGAGTCACTTCGCGTTGCCGGATGCAACGAAAACCATGGCTTGGCAAAGACGGCGACCCTGCCTAAGCCGGAGCCATGAGCTTGGACGCTGCGGCTAGGAATCGAGTCCACGACTGGCTGTTCCGCCGGGCCCTGCCGTTGTGGGCCACGGCAGGGATCGACGCCAACGGACGTTTCTACGAGAAGCTGGATTTCGACGGTCGCTCGATCATCGGCGCGCCTCGCCGCACCCGTGTGCAGGCGCGACAGATCCATGTCTTCGCCGAAGCCGCTGCGCTGGGCTGGGCCGATGGCGAGCACATCGCTCGTGCCGGTCTGGACGCCCTGATCGGCGGCGCCCGTCGAGACGATGGCCTGTGGGTACGCGCCATGGACGATGAGGGGGCCGTCATCGACGCTACCCCCGACCTCTACGACTTGGCCTTCGTCCTGTTCGCCCTGGCTGCGGCGCACCGTGTGTTGAAGGATGAACGCGCCCTGCCCCTAGCGCTGAAAACGCTGGCGGCGATCCAGACGCAGATGACCGATCCTGTTCACGGGGGTTGGCAGGAAGCACTGCCGCCCGTTCTGCCACGTCGGCAGAACCCGCACATGCACATGCTGGAGGCCCTGCTGGCCTGGCAGGCGACAGCGCCCGATCCAAACTTTGAGGCGGCGGCGCGCTCGGTGCTGGACCTGTTCAACCGGCGCTTCTTCGACCGCGAGCATCTGATGCTGGGCGAGTTCTACGAGACCGACTGGAGCCCGCGCCCCGGCTCCGAAGGCCAATGCATCGAGCCGGGGCACCACATGGAATGGGTCTGGCTGCTGGGCGAAGCCGCCCGTCTGGGTCTGCCGGATCTGAATAGCGTCGCGCGCGCCCTCTACACCAGCGCCCTGACCTGCGGGGTGCGCGCCGACGGCCTGGCCGTGCGCGAGATCAGCCGGATCGGGCAGGTTCGCGACGGCGGTGTCCGCCTGTGGGCCCAGACCGAACTGCTGCGCGCTGTTTACACGCAGGGCGAACATGTCCGAGCGGCCGGACTGATCGAGCGCCTGTTCGAAACGCACCTCGCCACGACGACGCCTGGTCTGTGGGTTGACACGTTTGACGCCGAAGGGCTCCCGCTGGACGCTGCCGTTCCCGCCTCGAGCCTCTACCATCTGATGACGGCCTTCTCAGCCGTGCTGACGGAATCGACATGAGCAAACCCGCCGCCTTCCTCGATCGCGACGGCGTGCTGATCGTCGACAGCGGCTATCCGCACCGGCCCGATCAACTGGTGCTGATCCCCGGAGCCGCCGAGGCGGTGAAGCGGCTGAACGACGCCGGCTACACGACCGTCATCGTCACCAATCAGTCGGGCGTGGCGCGCGGCATGTTCAGCGAAGAGACCATGCACGGCTTCAACCGCCTGCTTGTCGAGCGCCTGGCCGAAGGCGGCGGGCGCATCGACGCCGTCTACGCCTGCCCCTTCCATTCCGAGGCCGCGGACGCGCGCTATCGGCATCCGGACCATCCCGACCGCAAGCCCAATCCCGGCATGTTGCTGAAGGCCGCAACCGAGCACGGCCTGGACTTGGGCCGGTCCCTGATGATCGGCGACCAGCCGTCGGACATGGAGGCCGCGCGGCGGGCGGGCGTGACGGGCCATCGCTTCACCGACGGCGATCTGGATCAATTCGTGCGCGATCTGCTGTCGAGCTGATCGCTATTCTTCATCCGATGAATTAACGTCAGCCGAAACGGAGCTGTTCGGAGACGCCTCATGCCGATGACCACCCCGCTGGCCGACCGCCATGTCGAGCGGCGCTGGACCTCGCCAGACGGCCTGAGCCTCTACGCCCGCGACTACGCCCCGGCCGAGGGCCCGGCGCGCCTGCCCGTCATCGCCATCCACGGCCTGACGCGCAACAGCGCCGATTTCGGCGTCATCGCCGGCCTCATCGCCCACAGCGGCCGCCGCGTCCTGGCCGTCGACGTGCGCGGGCGCGGCCGGTCGGACCGGGCGCCCGACCCCACGACCTATACGCCGGACGTCTATGCGAAGGATGTCGTGGCGCTGATGGAGCAGGCGGGGATCGAGAAGGCGATCTTCCTCGGCACCTCCATGGGCGGGCTGATCACCCTGGCGCTGACGGCGCTGAAGCCCAAGGCCATCGCCGCCGCCATCCTGAACGACGTCGGCCCCGAAGTCGCGGCCGAGGGCCTGGCCCGCATCGCCGCCTATACCGGCCAGCCGGTCGTGATCGAGAGCTGGGACGATGCGACCGCCTACGCCCGACGCATCAACGAGGCGGCCTTCCCCCATTATTCGGACGCCGACTGGGCCGCCTTCGCCCGCCGCATCTTCCGCGAGGGGACCGAAGGCGCGCCGGTGCTGGACTACGATCCCGACATCTCGGCGCCGATCAAGGCGGCGGGGTCCAAGGCCCTGGTTCCCAATCTGTGGCCCTCATTCCGGGCGCTAGCGCGCAAGAAGCCGACCCTGCTGGTGCGCGGCGGAACTTCGGACCTGCTCAGTTCCGTCATCGCCGACAAGATGAGGAAGGCCGCCCCCGCCATGGCCTATGCCGAGGTCCCCAGCGTCGGGCACGCGCCCATGCTGGACGAACCCGAAGCGCGGTCGGCCATCTTCGAATTCCTGGCGGGGGTGGGCTGAGGCGCGGGCAACCGAACCTCAAGCGGAGGCAGCGCTCGGTAGGCCCTCTAAATCATGCCTTCTTCACGAACTCCGTGCGCAGGACCAGGCCGCGCACCTTTTCGACATTGGCTTCGATTTCTTCGGGATCGCCGGTCAGGCGGATGTTCTTGACCATTGTGCCGCGCTTCAGCGTCACCCCGCCCGAGCCCTTGACCTTCAGGTCCTTGATCAAGGTCACGCTGTCGCCGTCCGACAGGATGTTGCCGTTGGTGTCCTTGGTGACGTCGTCGCTCATGATCGGTCCTGTCTGAAATGGAGAGAGGGCCGCCGCATTCGCGACGGCCCGTCCCCCATGGGCCTATTCGCCCTGACGCGCCTGGGCAAGGGCGATGCGCGCCTGAAGGTGCTCGTCCTGGGCCGTGGCGGCGGAAATGGCGTTGAAACGCTCGATGTCGAGACCCGAATTCTGGATGGCGGCGGCCATCTGGGCCTGCTGCTCCTCATTCGGCTGTGCGCCGTTCAGGGCGCGGGCGATGCCCGAGATCTCGGCCATGGCGACCGCGAACTGACCGGCTTCCGCATCGGTGACGCCGGCGCCGACCGAGCCCGGCGCGGACGGGGCGGCGCCGGCCACGGCGGCGCGCGCCTGCAGCACCGGATCGGCCGAGACGGCGGCCGAGATAGCGTTGAAGCGCTCGACGGCCAGGCCCGAGTTCTGCACGGCGCCGGCCATCTGGGCCTGCTGCTCCTCGGTGGGCGTTCCGTTCTGGACGGAGGCGGCCACGCTCTGGACCGTCTTCATGGCGGCGGCGAACTGGGCCAGTTCGGCATCGGTGGGATCTCCGGCTGCGGCTGGCGCGGCGGCGGGCGCCGGTTCAGCGGCGTCCTGCGCCAGGGCGGGCGCGGCGGTCAGAAACAGGGCGGCCAGAATGGCGGTCGGGGCGGCGGCCGTTGCAAAACGCATGGCGTATCCTTCTTCAATCCCGAACGCTCAGCCCAAGGCTGACCCGGACAGGTCCGGGCTCTCCCGCACGACCGGGGTGTGTCAGGCTCACAGAGGGCGGGGAGAAGAAAACGCTACCCCGTCGGGTGCGGATGCGTAAACCCCAGACCCGTCGTTTCAACCATCAGGGGTATTGGCGTCCAGTTCATCCAGCCACACCCGCGCCGAGGAATCCGACGGCGCCCGCCAGTCGCCGCGCGGCGACAGCGACCCGCCCGTGACCACCTTCGGCCCGTTCGGCACGGCCGAGCGCTTGAACTGGCTGGTCTGGAAGAAGCGGATCAGGAACTTCCGCAACCACCCCTTGATGGTCGCCAGGTCGTAGGCGACGCGATCCGCCTCCGGCAGACCGACCGGCCAGGCGCCCGTCGATGCATCGCCCCAGGCCTGATGCGCCAGATAGGCCACCTTCGACGGCTTCAGGCCGAAGCGGCTGATGTAGAACAGGAAGAAGTCGTTCAACGCATAGGGGCCGACGATGCTCTGCGTCGACTGGATCGCCCCGTCGGCGCCCGCCGGCACCAGCTCGGGCGAAATCTCCGTGGCCAGGATGGCGTGCAGGGTCGGGGTCGCCGTCTCCCCCACCAGGCCGCGCTCGGCCACCCAGCGGATCAGGTGCTGGATCAGGGTTTTCGCCACCCCGCCGTTGACGTTGTAGTGGCTCATATGGTCGCCGACGCCATAGGTGCACCACCCCAGCGCCAGTTCGGACAGGTCGCCCGTGCCCAGCACGAAGCCGTGGTTCTGATTGGCCAGACGGAACAGATAGTCGGTGCGCAGGCCCGCCTGGACGTTCTCGAAGGTAATGTCATGCACCGGCTCGCCATTCGAGAATGGATGACCGATGTCGCGCAGCATCTGTTCGGCGGCGGGGCGGATGTCGATCTCGGCCCCCGTCACGCCCAGCGCTTTCATCAGCGCCCAAGCGTTGGATTTGGTGCCGTCGGAGGTGGCGAACCCCGGCATGGTGAAGGCCAGAATCCCCGTGCGCGGCAGCTCCAGCCGATCGAAGGCGCGACAGGCCACCAGCAGGGCCTGCGTCGAATCCAGCCCTCCCGAGACGCCGATCACCAGCGTCTTCGACCCCGTCGCCGTCATCCGCCGCATCAGGCCCTGAACCTGGATATTGAAGGCCTCGAAGCAGTCCTGATCCAGACGCGCGGCGTCGTCCGGCACGAAGGGGAAGCGGTCCAGCAGACGGATCAGGGCGTCGGTCGTCGCTACGCTTCGTGTCTTGAAATTGATCGCAGT
This sequence comes from Brevundimonas olei, assembly GCF_037055245.1. GTDB lineage: Bacteria > Pseudomonadota > Alphaproteobacteria > Caulobacterales > Caulobacteraceae > Brevundimonas > Brevundimonas olei. The sequence continues at coordinate 304,531 of NZ_CP146369.1, read as the reverse complement.
CGGATGCTCCACCGCCTCGCGACGGGCGCAGTCGGCGAAGGTGCCGTTGCGCAGCCGATCCAGACCGATGCGGTCCACGTCCACGTCTGCGACGGTCAATTGGCTGTGCAGGGCGAAGCGTTCGCCCTCGGCGAGTTTCGCGCCTAGCTCGTGGATCGTCGCCTGACCGTCCCAGGCCAGATCGGTGGTGCTCTCGCCCCATCCCGAGGCGGCGAAGACATAGGCCGACAGGGTGCGCGCCGACTGGCTGGCGCATAGCAGGGCGCGTTCGTCCGCCTTGCCGATGACAATGTTGGAGGCCGACAGGTTGCACAGGATACGGGCGCCTGACAGGGCCAGCCGCGTCGAAGGAGGCAGCGGCGCCCAGAAGTCCTCGCAAATTTCAACGCCGAAGACGAAACCAGAAAGGTCTTCAGCTCCGAACAGCAGGCCCGGAGCCATGGGAACCCACTGCCCCGCCAGCGGCACATAGGTCGGACCCGCGCCGATGTCTTGGGCCGAGGCGAACCAGCGTTTCTCATAATATTCGCGGTAGTTCGGAAGATAGGTTTTCGGAACAACCCCAAGAACCTTGGCGTTCGCTACGACTACGGCGCAGTTATAGAGACTGTCGCCGTTGCGGATCGGCGCGCCGATCACGGCGATGACGCCCGCTTCACCCGCGGCCATTGCAAGGCGGCGAATACGCGCCTCGACCTCCTCCAGCAGGGCCGCCTGCATATGCAGGTCGTCGATGGCGTAGGCGCTCAGCGACAGTTCGGGGAAGACCAGCAGGTCTACGCCCTGCTCGCCCGCCTGACGGATCAGCCGCTCATGCTCTTCGGCGTTGGCGGCCGGGTCAGCGACATGGACCACCGGGGTCGCGGCGGCGACGCGCACGAAGCCGTGGCTGCGCGGAGCGTGGAAGGGGTGCGTCTTAGACTTCGCCATCTATTTTCCGCTCATCCCGGCGGACGCCGGGACCCAGTGAGAGCTACAGGCACAGACCTTGCGGCCCTCCTGCTCAATATAGGGTTGCGCCGTGAAGCCAAAGCGCTGGATCCCGGCGTCCGCCGGGCTGAGCGGATGAAAGGATCGTGCGTGACCTGAGAACCGCCGTCGGCTAAGGCTCACGTCATGAGCGATACGCCCAAAAAAGGCTGGTTCCAGCGGCTGAGCCAAGGCCTGTCCCGGTCTTCGAAACAGATGACCGATCAGGTCGTCTCGACCTTCGTCAAGGAGCCCCTCTCAGAGGAGGCGCTGGAGCGGCTGGAAGAGCATCTGATCGAAAGCGATCTCGGTCCCGCCGCCTCGGCCCGCATCGTCGAGCGGTTCCGGACCTTACGTTTCGGCAAGACCTCGGACGAGCGCGAGGTCAAGGAGGCCCTGGCCGAGGCCGTGGCCGCCGAACTGACGCCGCGTCAGGCCAGCTTCGATCCACTGTCGGGGCCCAAGCCCTATGTGGTCCTGTTCGTGGGCGTGAACGGCTCGGGCAAGACGACGACGCTGGGCAAGATCGCCTCGGACCTGACGGCCAAGGGCGCCAAGGTGATGATCGTCGCCGGCGACACCTTCCGCGCCGCCGCCCGCGAGCAGCTCAAGGTCTGGGCCGACCGCGCCGGCGCCCATTTCGAGAGCCGCCGCGACGGCGCCGACGCCGCGGGGCTCGCCTTCGACGCCTTCACCAAGGCCAAGGAAGAAGGCTTCGACGTCGTGCTGATCGACACGGCCGGGCGGCTGCAGAACAAATCGACCCTGATGGACGAACTGCTGAAGATCGTGCGCGTGCTGAAGAAGGTCGATGCGGACGCCCCGCACGAAACCCTGCTGGTGCTGGACGCCACCGTCGGCCGCAATGCGCTGGAGCAGGAAAAGATCTTCGGCCGCACCGCCTATGTCTCGGGCGTGGTGATGACCAAGCTGGACGGCACCGCGCGCGGCGGCGTCCTGGTGCCGGTGGCCCAGGCCTCGGACGCCCCGATCAAGCTGATCGGCGTCGGCGAGGGGGTCGAGGACCTGCAACCCTTCGACGCCCGCGCGTTTTCCCGATCCCTGGTCGGGCTTGAGGACTGATCCATGACTGAAGCGACCGAAACCAAGCGCCCGCAGTGGATTCGTCAGGCCGTCGACTTCGGCGCCCTGGTCGCCTTCATGGCCGCCTATTTCATCACCCGCGACATGATCAAGGCGACCTGGGTTCTGGTCATCGCCTCGATGATCGCCCTGGCGGTAGGCTTCATCCTGGAGCGGCGCCTGGCGCCCATGCCGCTGATCACCGGCGGCTTCGCCCTGGTGTTCGGGATCCTGACCATCGTCACCGACGACGACCTGTTCGTGAAGCTGAAGCTGACGGTGCAGAACGGGCTGCTGGCCGCCGTCCTGCTGGGCTCGCTGCCGCTGAAGAAATACCCGTTCAAGGCCCTGCTGGGCTCGGCCATCAAGGTGACGGACGAGGCCTGGCGCAAGCTGACCTTCCGCTACGGCCTCTACTTCCTGGCCGTCGCCATCGCCAATGAGGTGTTCCGCAGCCCGACCGCCGTCACCGCCATCTGGTCGACGCTGAACCTGGGGACGCCCGATCCCAACGGCGTCTGGACGGCCTTCCGCGGCGTGCTGTGGATCGCGGCCTCCATCTTCGGCCTGTCGCAGGTGCCGCTGATCCTGAAGAACATGACCAAGGACGAGGAACGCGGCCCCGTCTCCCCCGACACGGGCCTCTAGGCCAGAAGCGCGCAGCATAGCGCGACCTTGTCGACGTCCCGCCTATCGGGCCTCAAGTAGGGCGAAGCCCGATAGGCCCGCCAACAATGGCCTCAAGCAGCGCGAAGCGCGATAGGCCCCAGAATAAATGTCTTCAAACCGTCAGCGTTTGCGTCGTCAAAGCGTTAAGCCGGACTGTTAGCTGTCGCAGCATCATCCGGCCACGGCCGGTATCGGGCTGTTCGGGAACGAAGACGATGATCAAGTCGGGCAAGCAGGCGAAGATCAAGGGCGGGCTGGCGGAATCGCCCAGCCACCTCATGCACCGGGCGCTGCAGCTGGCGCTGGACATCTACGCCGAGGAAGCCGGGCCGGACGGCCTGACCCAGCGTCAGTTCGCCGTGCTGGAGGCCGTGGCCGCCCGCTCGGGCCTGACGCAGACCGACCTGGTCAAGGCCACCGGCATCGACCGCTCGACCCTGGCCGACCTGGTGGCGCGCATGACGACCAAGGGTCTGCTGGAGCGCGAGCGTTCGACGCTGGACGCGCGCGCCAAGGCCGTGCGCCTGTCGCCGGCGGGTGAGACCGCCCTGCTGGCCGCCCGCCCGCGCGTCGAGGCCGCCGACAAGCGGATCATGGGCCTGCTGCCCAAGTCCAAGCGCGACAGCTTCCTGGACCTGTTGTGCAGCCTGTCCGACGCCGCCGACGCCGCTCCCGAACAGGCCCGCGCCGAAATCAAGGCGGCGAAGAAGGCCGCCAAGGAAGCCAAGAAGGCGGAGAAGGCCGCTCGCAAGGGCGACGCCAAGGCCGACGGACGCGGCAAGAAGAAGAAAAGGAGCACGACCGAAGCCGTTTCGGATCAACCGCAGACCGACGATGCAGCCGATGCCGTCGTGGTCCCGCTGAAAGGCGCAACTGAAGGCTGACCCCTTCCTATCCCGCCCGGCGTCCGCCGGGATGAGCGGGTATTGAGGGCTGTCGCCTAAACTCGAATGTCGAGCAGGGAGCCGGGGCGTTGCAGGCGCGATGTCGGCGTCGCCTGTTCGACCGGCGCAGAAACCGCCGCAGCGGGTCGCGCCGCCTCCTCAGCCGCAACCGGCGCCGCCAGCCCCATGGCCTGGCGGAAGAAGGCCGACTGGGCCGTTCTCAGGGCGTGGGCCGCACCGCCCGCCTGGGGCGGAAAGGCCGGCCGCTCGGACGAAATGGCGGACATGGCATGAAGATGCCCGCGCTTCGTCTAGATATGGTTAACATACGGTTCACCCTGTTCGGGCGATCGCCTCAGCGCGCGGGGGCGTTCAGAGCGTCGGTCAGCGTCTTCAGGTCGGCGTCGGTCAGCACCGGCCCCGACGACTTGGCCACGATGGTTCCGAAGGCGTCGACGGCGAAGCTTTCCGGCACGCCCGATACGCCCAGGTCCAGCCCGGCCCGGCCCTCGCGATCCACCAGCACCAGACGATAGGGGTCGCCCAGCTCCTGCAGGAAGGCGTCGGTGGCGACCGGGTCGTCCTTGTAGGCCACGCCGACCACCGCGACGCCCTGTTCCTTCAGCTTCATCAGCTGCGGATGCTCCAGACGACACGGCGCGCACCAGCTGGCGAAGACATTGACGATCATCGGCTTGCCCACGCCCGCCGTCTTCAGGTCCAGAAGGTCGCTGCCGGCCTTGCCGTCGACCAGAATGGGCAGGACCGTCGTTTCCGGGATCGGCTGGCCGACCAGGGCGTCGGGGCGATAGGTCGGCCCGGCGGCGGGATCGCCCGCCATCCGGTCCATCTGGGTCATCAGAAAGGCCGCCAGGGCGACCAGGACCACGATGGGAAGAAGAGCCAGCCAGCGCTTCATTTGCGCG